>JAEWMK010000423.1 GCA_023457235.1 Bacillota bacterium | reverse complement strand
GGGTATGGGTGGGACAGAGTTCCCGACCTTGTGGCTCACTAGCGCGGGAAAAATGGGACACAGAACCCGACCCGCGGCTCACTGGCACAGGAAAACCGGGACACAGAATCCGACCCCGCGGCTCACTGACGGGACAACCCGACCCTGTCCCCAAGGCTCATTGCGACCAACCACCAACCGCGCAAAAGAAAAAGGAACCAATTCATTTTTGGCTCCTTCGCTCTGAACTGGGACGGAGTTCCCGACCCCGTGTCCCAATCTTCTATATTGATTATAGCTATGCTAGGTTGGACCTAACATTGACGATATTGCTTGACTTTGTGATTGTGTCTTCGTTGATACGTTCGATTTCTGCGCC
This sequence comes from Bacillota bacterium, assembly GCA_023457235.1. Classification (GTDB taxonomy): domain Bacteria; phylum Bacillota; class Bacilli; order Bacillales; family Bacillaceae_J; genus Schinkia. The sequence continues at coordinate 2,873 of JAEWMK010000423.1, read as the reverse complement.
AATGCCGGCTAATTTTTCGGTAAAGTTGTAATAGCCACGGTCTAGATGTTGTAGTTCGACTACGCGTGTGTAGCCTTCTGCGACAAGACCAGCAAGGATGAGCGCTGCGGCTGCGCGAAGATCTGTTGCAGATACTTCTGCTCCTTGAAGATTTGCTGGACCGTTAATGATTGCTGAACGACCTTCGATTTTGATATCGCTATTCATGCGGCGGAATTCCTCTACATGCATATAACGATTTTCAAAAACCGTTTCAGTAATCATACTTGTGCCCTCTGCTCGTAATTGCAGTGCCATCATTTGTGACTGCATATCTGTTGGAAAGCCAGGATACGGCATTGTTTTTAAATCAATTGCTTTTAGACGTTCTGGTCCGATTACACGGATGCCATCTTTAACTTCCTCGAAACGAACGCCCATTTCTTCCATTTTTGCAATTAAAGCAGTTAAATGCTCAGGAACAGCACCCTTAACAATAACATCGCCTTGCGTGATTGCTGCAGCTATCATAAATGTACCTGCTTCAATGCGATCAGGAATGATTGTATGATGAGCACCCACCAGTTTTTCAACGCCGTCAATACGAATTGTGCCAGTGCCGGCACCTCTAACCTTTGCACCCATTGCATTTAAGTAATTCGCTAAATCAACGATTTCAGGCTCTTTCGCAACGTTTTCGATTGTCGTTGTTCCTTTAGCTAACACTGCTGCCATCATAATATTTTCCGTTGCCCCTACGCTTGGGAAGTCTAAATATATTTTAGCACCACGAAGTCGTCCATCCACTTTTGCTTCAAGGAAGCCGTTACCTACTACAACAGAGGCACCCATAGCTTCGAAGCCTTTCAAATGTTGATCTATTGGGCGGGAACCGATCGCGCATCCGCCAGGCAACGCTACACGTGCGTGACCCACGCGGGCCAATAATGGTCCCATTACAAGTACAGAGGCACGCATTTTTCGAACGTACTCAAATGGGGCTTCTGTTAGTAGTGGCTTAGAAGCATCAACTTGAATCATATTGTTATTAAAACTAACCTCTGTGTTTAATAAACGTAAAACTTCATTAATCGTGTAAACATCTGCAAGAGAAGGGACGTCGTAAATATAGCTTTTTCCTTCACTAGCGAGTAAACTTGCTGCGATGACAGGCAGTACAGCATTCTTAGCACCTTCAACTTTTACGGTACCCGATAACCGCCTACCACCACGGACGATGATTTTATCCAAGGTATTCCCCTCCGCGTCCATTATCTATATATTAATATTCAGATGTGATGATTGGTGTGCCAATTACGACCGTAGTTGAGGCGCCCAATCCTTGGTTTCTTAACGCTATTTGTATATTCATTTCCTTATTCTTCTCAGGGATGCTGTTCTTCCAATTTTCAGTATATGCTGATACTGAGACAAATGCCTCTTCTTGTAACGATTCAATTGGATCTGCGGAAAAGTCCTTTAGTATATTAAGGGCTTGATTATACAAAACACCATCTATCTTACCACCAGATTGACCCTTTGCACAAGAGAAAATTTGCGGATATTTGTCGAACAATGTACCTATTTTCGTTTGGATAGAAGGTGCATAATTATTCATAAGCTCAGGTTCCCAGTTTTCTCCTTCAATTACATATATAAGATACGTTTTGAGTTGATCTTTATGGGGGTAGGCGACATAAATTATTTGTTCTTTTAGTGTTTTATTTGTGTTTTTTGTTGATGCTGTTTCGCTTGATTTTTTGGATTGGCTTTCGTTTTGTTGATTGTCAATTTTTGCCGAACTTGTAGCTACATTAGTAGTATCTGCTTTTGCATCTGATTCAATGCTAGTTGTTTCAGTTTTTTGGATTTTAGTTTCTGCGGTACCCACTGTTTTGTACATGCCATTTTCTTGTATTTGCTCCCATTCGAAATTCGGGTTTTGTTTCTTGAGGTCATCAATCTCGGCATCGTATTTTTCTTTATTCGCAAAAGAAATGTGGTCCTCGCGTGCATAAATTGACCAACCCTCGACTTTGATTTCATGCTTATTCATCACTTCAAAAATATCCTGAAGCTCACCCGTCGCATTATCCTTCAAACCGATCATTTGGCTATTCCCATGACCATTAAATTGAAAAAACATAACAAACATAAAAGTTAAAAGAACAAAAATTGGTTTATTCATTTTAAAGCTCCTCTTCTCCCTATTTGGATGGCTGCTTGATTAATTTGGATATTTGGTTCGTTCGCCATCCTCTGTTATCTTTATTTTTAGTTTGGTTTAGTCACCTACAAGATTCTTTATTTACATTTTTGCCAGTTAATTTAGGATGAATACGTGGAAGAAGTCGTCAGTTATCGACATGGATAAGATTTCGGTTAAAGGGGAAAATAGGTGGGTCATGGTGGGACGCAGGGTCGGGTTCTCTGGCTCGCCTTCCTTGGGCCCGGGGTTAAGCCATGAGTCGCAGTGAACCACAGGGTCGGGAACTGTGTCCCACTGCCTTTTTTAGTCATAAAAACAAAAAGCACCCCAATCCATTGAAAAGGAATGGGGTGCTAAAGCTTTGTAATTCAATTGAATTACTATTTTAATGATATTTTCTGTTACTTTTTTACACTTTGTTTCTCGAAATAGAGCGTCTTAATCAACTTCTTTTCAATTTTTCTACTTCCTCAATGTCTAATCCCGTCTTTTCTGCAATCACTTCGGGAGTTAATAAATCTAACAACGCTTTAGCAATTTCAAGTTTCATCTCTTTTTCTTTTCGTGCAACAGCTTCTTGCTTTTCCTCTTCGAAAATACGGCCAACTTTTGTCATCTTTAACCACTCCCTTACTTTTTTTGCGTATTCTTCATCAATAAATTTATCTGTAGCGGTCAATATGCC
>JAEWMK010000422.1 GCA_023457235.1 Bacillota bacterium | reverse complement strand
GTGATAGATACGGAAGTGCGCACTATATTTTGGATTAAAGGGGTAAGTGCAATGATATTTGAAGAACTTGAAAATGGAGAAGTGCTTATTGTAGAAGAAATTAAAACAGACACACAAACCGCCATTGTAAAAAATCACTATGATAGGAAATACCATACACGTTTGCGGTATGAAAACCAAAAAGTTATAGCTGAAGTTTGGACATATCTAGATGAACAAGCAACAGACTTCAATGAAAATATTATCTTTGAATACGAGGGCGAGCAAATAACTGTACAAGCCATAAACGGGGTAGCTGAAATTGATTTCGTTGCAGATCAAGGAATGGAACATACAGTAAAAACAGTAAATCCAATGTTCAGAAATGGCGAGGTGACATTCAGTGTCTAATGACAAAGTAAAAGTGGAAAAAACTGATAAAGGATTCAAAGTATCAATATTGGAGCAACCGCCAACAGTAGAAGAAATGCAAGCACAAACACTCTTAAACACTGAATTATTATTAATCTATAAAGAAATCGGAATGTAAAGGAGAAGGTAAAAATGATTTATAAAGCATTGAAATTAGTGATTGATGGTGGGAATTACGATTACGAATCTACATTGAGCAAGATGGACTTATATTTACTTGCAGACCGTATCACGGAAGGGCAATACAACGAGCTAAAAATGTTAATGGATGCACAACGAGCAGCATAGTTATTGCGCAAATGGATCAAAATGTGCAGTAAAAACAACACCGTAGGAGGTGTATTTTTTATGAGTAATTTCAGGTATGAACTTTTTATACTTAATCCATTATATGTGATTCCAGTTTATTTTTTATTACCTCTGATTGTATTTTTGTTAGTTTCTTATTTAGTTTATAGAAAAACAAAAGATGACTTGTTAGTATACTCAACAATATGGTTTTGTGTTTCTTTGTTTTTTATATCACGTTTAATTTTTAAGTTTTAGAAGGTTTTTCTACATTTATTGTCAAATACTAAAAATGATAAGGAGTGTAGAAAAATGCAAATAGAACCTAGGGATTTTTCAAGTGAAATATCTAATCTAGAAAAGCTAATTACTAACATTCAGTCAAATGTATTTTTTACCATAGGAACACTGATAGCAATAATTGCCCTAGGTATAGCACTTGGTGGGTGGGCCTTAAAAGTACTAGCAAGGAAATGGGTAGATGAAAAGGTTGAGCAAGAAATAACAAAAATAAGAAATGATTATGAAAAACTCAAACAGGAATTAGATTCAGTAATACTTAAAAAAATTGAGGACAACCCTCAATTTACCTATATTTCCGGAGATGTAAATAATCCAATTCCAATTGAGGGCGCAATTTTGTTGCGAGTATCTATAAAGGATCTTAATGTTACAATGGATTTTCCGAACAGTGTTGAGTTAACCGATGAAAATGGCAGAAGGGTAGATTATAAATTAGAAACAAATAAAAAAGAGGACAAAAATGAAACAGAATTTACAATTTATGGTTTGAACGGTTATGATAAGAAAATCACTGGTGACAAATTAAAATACAAAGTCATGTGGGCTAAAGAAAAATACAAAAATGTAACGATAAAACTAAATGATAATTAAAGCCATAGACCTGAGCCGATCAGGTCTATTTATTTTGCTCAAAGATAAAGTTTGCTCCGAACCGATCGGGGCTATTTTTATTACAGAAAAGAGGCAAAAACGTGGACAAAACATTTCAAATTTTAACTGCAATTACTGCAGGTGCAGTCCAATTCTTATACGGGGATTGGACTATTTTACTAACAATTTTACTAGCTTTATCTGCAATTGATTTTATAAGTGGTTTGGCTGCAGGTTATATCGAAGGGCAATTAAAAAGTAAGGTAGGCATGGTAGGTATTGCTCGTAAAGTTTTTATTTTTATGATGGTTGCTGTAGCGCATTTGATTGATTTATTGTTAATCGAATCAGGGTTAGAAACTAAAGCTCTCGTCATGACGATGGTGATTGTTTTTTATGCAGTAAATGAAATTTTAAGTATTACAGAAAATGCCGGTCGAATTGGCTTGCAGGTGCCGGAACAAATTAAAAATGCTATCGTTGTACTTAAAGGAAAGGATGATAAGAAATGAGCTTTATCGATGAGATCGCACCACATGCCCAGCGAATAGCAAAAGAATTTAATATCCTCGCGTCCCTTGTTATCGCCCAGGCAATCCACGAATCAAACTGGGGTAAAAGCGGATTGGCAGTCAAAGGAAAAAATCTCTTTGGCATTAAAGGTAATTACAAAGGTCAATCGATTACCATGCAAACATGGGAGGTGTACAATGGTAAGAATGTCAAAGTAAATGCGGCATTCAGGAAATATCCATCTTGGTATGAATCATTGTATGATCTTGCAAACCTTTATAAAAACGGAGTGTCCTGGGACCGAAACAAATACAAAAAAATAACTGGTGAAACTGATTATAAAAAAGCCTGTGCTTCAGTTCAAGCAGCTGGATATGCTACGGATCCCAACTACGCAACCAAGTTAATAAAAACGATTGAGTCAAACAACTTAACTAAATACGACAAAAAGGAGACTGTAAAAGTGGAACAAGAGCAAACAGTTGATGGCACTTGTAAGATTGAATTTAAGGAAAAACAAATCGAAGGCATCATTATAGATGGTGTCAGCTATGCACCGGTCCGGAAGTTAGCTGAGTTGCAGGGGTTAGAAGTTGGCTGGGACCAAAAAACAAGTACTGTAACACTTAAATAAAATTTATTTTAGTTGCGTATACTTACATTACAGCTAAGAAATCCTCCCTTGAAAAATAGCCCCTCCACAATTTGTAGAGGGGTTAATTTCTTTATTAACTTTATAGTGGACCAAGTGTTATCATTGCAAAAAGTCCAAGAACAGTACCTATTATATAAGTTTCTTTGCTCCTGAATATGATACCCAACACAATGCCAGGTAATAATATCCATAATGTAGTTGGGATCACAACCAACTGTATAAATGTAAATACACCTTCGAAAAGAGATGTAGAGAAAATACTTTTGATTAGTTCGCTGCTCATAGGCATATCACTCCGTTATAGGTATAATGAATCATTCTACAAAATGTGACTATTTTCCTGCTTTTCTTACAAAAAAGATATCAAGTGAAATCAATTATTTCACAGGCTTCTCTAAATAATCCCAATAACCACTATTAACTTGATCCCAAATTCCAGCAATGTAGATCTTAAGTTCCTCAGCTAGTTCATCTTTTTTTTTAATTCTTTCGCTACCCATTTTTTTTTTTTCGTGCCGCGGTCTTTTATCAATCCGGAACATCCATTCCAGGAACAAATATTCTTGTTTATATTGATATTAAAACACATGTTCGTGTATAATGTAAATAGGGAGGCGAAAATATGTTTGGAATCCTTAGAAATGCGATGGAGAATAGCACACCGGTCGAGATGATCTATATGTCTGAAAAAGGGGATATTAGTCAACGTGTTATCACTGTGAACGAAATAAGCAAAAGCCATATCAAAGCCTTCTGTCACACTAAAAAACAGGTTAGGATATTTAAAATAGACAATATATTATCGGTGCTGCCATATAAACCGAGGAAAAAGTTTGTAAGTTAATTGTGTATATAAGAAGGGGAATCGGTTCCACTAATCGAAGTGTAAATATTGTACGAAGATTAGGAGGGGTCAAAAATAATGTACAAGATTATTGGTCAACTACGGTGTTCAGTATGTCGTGAGCTCGTGCATCCTAGAGATAAAGTAGTACTCGAAAAATCAAATGGTATTGTCCATAGGACATGTTATTTTAAAGATGTCTATCCAGTGGATATCAAAGATGAAGGTCGCTTTATTGAATTAGTTAAAAAATATGGTTTTTTAAGAGACTATGAAGATTAACTTCTTGCTAATGCAGGGGTTATTTTTTTATGTCATAAACAGATCATACCGGGCATACCATGTACTAATCACAGTACAAGGAGGTGTGACCGATGAGTAACAAGGTCCGGAAGACAGTTTCGTTTAACATTACCAATCCACAGGATGTTGAAATGCTAGTGCATACGGAAAACTTAAATTTCAGCGGGTATGTGAAAGAACTAATAGCAGCTGACATCCAGAAAAGTAAGCAGCCTTTGCAAATTGTAAAAAAAACTGAGTCAGGTGGCATCAAAATTGTTGTGGGGTAGAGGTCATACCCCTCTCTTTCGCCATCGACTGTAACACTGTTACATGATTACACTTGGTAATTGTAATGACAAAATTATGG
>JAEWMK010000421.1 GCA_023457235.1 Bacillota bacterium | reverse complement strand
CGTGCCGGAGTCTACCTCAAACCTGCATTGGTACAAGTTGCCCATGCAGCCGTGAAATCGGATCAGTCTCCTTACTACAAAATCAAGTACGAACGCATTTATAAAAGGAGAGGAAAAAAAAGAGCCATTATTGCGATTGCAAGGATGATACTCACCGCCATTTACAATATGTTTGTTACAGGCGAAGTATGGAATCCAAGCGATTTGTATAAAATTGATATGCCACAGGAAATGGTGGACAAGCAAAAGCAGAAAGCTATTAAGCAAGCGGCAAAACTTCTGATTTCCCTTGGCTTAATAAAAGAAACTGATATTTCTGTAGCCTAACCAAAGATTTTTTTAAGATCTTTAAAGACCTTAGTTAAGTGCGCCCATTTTTACTTCTGGCCATGTTTTTTTCACGCTATCCTCCCAGAATGTCATTTATACGCATACGGGTATTATACCCCATTGGGTTTGTGTTCGATGTGATAATGGTCACATGAGGTAGAAATGGAGACTTCTGCTGAATAAAGCTAAAAACACTCACAAATATTGATGTATCAACATTTGTGAGTGTTTCCCTTTCTTGTTTTTGAGATCATCTTATTTTGGTCATTATTTCTCATTTTTTTATGGCTGCTAAATTTACTTGGACATAAATTGACGAACTGCTTGGGCAAAACCCTGCGGGTCTTCCAGCATGCCAAGATGCCCCGTCATGGTTATGTTTTTGTATAGATTTGGATTTTGGGTATCGATCGGTTTAACAATCTTATCTTCGGAACCTTCAATGATCAAAATCGGTGTCGTTGTTTGTTCGATAAAGTCATGCTGATTGGGTCGAGATTTCATGGATTCAAGTGCAGCAATAAGCCCCTCTTCTGAAGCTCGATATGCAATTAGCCGTGCAACATCAATCGTTTCTTTTTTGGCATTCTCACTAAAGAAGTTGCCAATCACTTGGGCGACAAAATGTTCGACCCCATTTTCACGAATTTGTTGTTGTTGCTTCGTCCGTTTTTCTTTTTGTTCCTCTGTGTCAGACAAATCGGAAGAATATGCTAATATCGCACGTTTGATAGGGGCAATGTTCCCTTCGAGTGCCGCTAATACTATATAGCCTCCCATCGAATGACCAAGCCACGTTGCCTCACGTACATCTTCATGATTTAATACTTCTACAACAGCCTTCGCATAATCATAAACCGAATAGCTACTTTTCTCGAACTGACTTTGACCATGACCAGGCAAGTCCACCGCTATTACATCGTAGTGCGCCGTGAACTCCTCTATCGCCTCAACAAAAACCTCCTTCGCCCCTAAAAACCCATGAACAAGCACAAGATTTTCTCCTGTCCCTTTTCTTGTATAATGTAGCATGTCCAATCCCCTTTCTGCTCTTCTTTTATAATATATCTTTTCCAAAAAAGCTATTATGAAACAGATTAGAGAACAGACAACTTATGACTTTCGGAATCTGGTGTAAAAAATTTACCAATTGGATAAACGGCAGACAAATATATAGCCATCTTCAGCAGCGTTTTTGTTCTATGTCAACTGCATAGTTATAATACAAGTGTTATCACCTTTAAATGTAGAAATCTCTGTTTCCACTGCTTTTCCATTATGCGAAATCTTAACAAGATACGTTTTGTCACGCGGTAACCAGAAATCAATAAATCCGTTTGCTTGAGATTTCATAGTCTGGTCCAGAATCGATTTCATTCATTATTGTGACAAAATCACAAACTTTACATCCAATTTGATGAAAGACCAAAATTAAAATTAATAAGTAATCGTATCTAACGTTCCAATAACAAGTAAATATAATGATTGCCAAAAGAAAATCGACTGAGGCCAAATAACTGTAAGCGGGACTACCTGGCTAATGGTAAGCACAATAGCAGTAATGATTCTGTATATCCTGATCACAGGTATAGGATTCTTCCTGAATAAATACCTTATGTTCGTTTCTCCATAAAACACATCTGCAAGAAGTGCATCTATATCTGATCAGATCCCTATTATCCCTTTACCATCACCCACTTTAAGATTGGCAACGATTCCAGTTCCCCCAATATTTCTATAAACTTCTAACTCTATTTCTGTTAAAACTTTAGCAAGAAATTCAGAAGTATTTTTCTCTTCAAAGGCACTTTCAGGATGTGCATGAAGATAATGCCTCCACTCAATAAGCTGTTTTTCAAAATCCTCGTTATACATATGAATCACACTCCTTTTTTTAATAATTAAGCAGATGGATAGGCCCCATCCCAAACTACTTTTCGATAATGGTCAGGATCCGTATCACCTTCAGTGCTAATAATAAGAATTTTCGATTCTTGATTCAGCTCCAATGTGTTTTTCATATCATTAAGTATTTGATTTTCAGCCAATAGACTAACTAATCCTATACCTACTGCTGCACCAGATTCGCCTGAGATAATATGCGGGTCGCAGCCTAGTGGGTTTGCGAGAATTCGCATCCCTCGTGCGGCCGCGTAATCTGGGCAAGAAACAAAACCTTGAGCATAATCTTTTAAAATACCCCAAGAAGTTTTACTTGGTTCTCCACATGCTAACCCTGCCATAATCGTATTCAAGGAGCCCGTTACTGCATGGGGTTTCCCATCGCCAATCTTTATAGATTGGTATAGACAATCCGCTTTATCTGGTTCTACTATAACTGTAGTAGGACGTTCCTCTCCAAATTTCTCTACTAGGTATCCGAGCATACTACCTGCAAAAGAACCAACTCCAGCTTGTAAAAATACATGTGTTGGTCGATCATCACCAACTTCAGCAATCTGCTCTATTGCTTCATCTAAGATTGTTAAATACCCCTGCATAATCCACGTTGGAATCTCTTCATATCCATCCCAGGCCGTATCCTGTACTAAGACCCAGCCATTTTCTTTCGCCTTTTGGCTTGCCAACCTCACCGTATCATCATAATTTAAATCAGTGATGGAGGCTTCTGCCCCTTCTTTGAGAATATTATTTAATCGTATTTCCGAAGAACCTTTTGGCATATAGACGACAGATTTTTGCCCTAACTGGTTTGCAGCCCAAGCTATTCCCCTTCCATGATTTCCATCCGTTGCTGTTACAAAAGTAATTTCGCCCAATTCTTCTTTTACTTCTTTACTTCTTAATTTTTCAAAAGAAAGCTCCGAAATATCGACGTTTAATCGTTCTGCTAGATATTTACCTATAGCGTAGGAACCACCTAATACTTTAAAAGCATTAAGCCCAAATCGATAAGATTCATCTTTCACCCATATATCTCCAATCCCAAAATGTTTAGATAACACATCTAAGCTGTGAAGGGGAGTCACTTTATATTCTGGAAAGCTTTTATGAAAATTTCTTACCTTTTCAACTACGTCACTATTCATAAATTCTACAGATGCTTTCTCTGAATCTGTTTTTCTTGTATTTTCATTTACAATATATTGAATTTCCGTTTTTATATCTGTTAAATTGGACATTTTTAATCTCCTTATTTAAATGTTTTATTCTAAAATTGCGATAACCTCTATTTCTACACCTACATCTTTCGGTAACTTAGAAACCTCAACACAACATCTAGCAGGATAATTTTCCGTAAAAAATTCCCCATATACTTCATTAACCTCAGTAAAATTGGATAAATCTTTTAAAAATACGGTAGTTTTTACTACGTCTTCTAAGGAGGATCCAGCTGCCGCTAATATTTCTTTGACATTACTCAAAGACTGTTTTGTTTGTTCTTTTATATCTCCGGAATTTCGCCTGTTTTCGGATTTACAGAGAGTTGACC
>JAEWMK010000420.1 GCA_023457235.1 Bacillota bacterium | reverse complement strand
GCAAAAGCCAAGATGGACCCTTTAAACTACCAACTGGCCATTTATCAAAGCACCATTCCAGTGAACATCAAAGGTCTAATTATCAATTACAAACTCTATGAATCTTTTATGAAAAAACTTAAAGGGTTTGAAACAAAAATAACGGTGGATCAGGGCACTCTCTTTGTGGAATACCGAGAATTTGGGAAAAGCCGAAAAGGTGTACTGGCTCTTGAAGACTTATCAAAGTTCTTCGAAGATTTCAAGAGTGTACCGACACTGGTGCTAGCAGATGAGTAGGAAGAGAAAACCTAGATGGTATTTGTTGTTTAGGCGCGATTATGGACAAGCTGTTTACCTATATGAGCCGTTACAAAAACATGAATTGAAAAGCAGAATAAGGAAAGGTTGGAGGGTGATTCAGTGAAAATGAACAAGGTATTTATTTGCGAGGAGTGTGTATTCGTGTTTCAAATTCACACATCTTGCAAGGATATGAAGAAACCTTATTGTCCAAAATGCGGTGAAAAATTTGAAGTTCGAAACTACCAATCTGTGAAGAAGGGTGGAAAGTTAATCCGTATCAAGTGGAAACAGGAAGAACTTGAGTTATTAGATCGATGCATTAGTGGTGATCTAGGAGCTCATCAAGTTGCGGTAATGACAGGCCGAACGGTTAACTCCGTACTGAAAAGAATACCAAGAAGAAAGGAAGAATTAGAGCATGCCGGACAATGTTAAACAAGCAATTGAAAAGTTAAAAGCGGAAATGGAAAAGGAGAAAAATCCTTATGTGCAAGTGGTAGGACAATTCCTACTGCAACATCTTGATAGCAATCCCAGTGATGCTGACAAGATATTAGCTGAAGATAAGACCATCATGAAGAGCCTTGGTGCAATGAGAAAAGAAGCGGAAAAGAAAAAAGTCGGTAATTGTGCCGTGCTTACCGATCAGGAAGGTTTTCAAATTGTTTTAGCTTACTACGGTATAAAAGGGGACGTTGCGACCGTCCCTGCTCCTACCACCGTTCCGAGCGCACCAGCTAAACCAACAAACATCGATTTTAATGTCAGTCTCGATGATTTATTAGGCTAGGAGGTGCTGATTAGTGAAACTGGAAAAATCTGAACTTGACGAAATTTTAGCTCATTTTCCCGAAAAAATCAATCAAGCTATGGTTGATTACGTGACAGATATCGTTTTATTAAGTAGCCGTTACATTTTTACGAAACGAAGCGGCTCAGGGCAACAATATGGGTATTGTACACACTGTAAAAAGACGTCTAAAACAAATGGTTTAAAGCATAACGATGTGGCAAATTGCCCTGAATGCGAATCTTTGTGCAAAGTAAAATCGAGTGGCAGAGGTCGTAAATACTTACAAGATCGCGGATACTTCGTTTGGTACGAAAAATCTTTAGCAAATCCAAACGCAATAACTGCTCGAGGAATTCGTGTTTATCGTGACTATAGTGGTGATTATACAAAAGTGGAAACCGAATTTACTGTTACTTCAATGTATGTATTCGAGCCTGGAAAAAGCTTAATGGTTGATCGTAGCTGGGGTAAATGGCGAAAGCGAAAATCCATCATTTCAGAAAGCACAACATCGATGCAAAACACCCGATGCTTTTACTCGAGAGAAAATATCGAACGGGCTGTGAAAGGAACCCTGTTTCAATACAGTACGTGGGAAAAATTTGACCATAATGAAATGCTCGAATTCTTTGATTTAGCTGCAAGATACCCATGCATTGAATATTTATCCAAACTTGGTTTAACAAATTTAATTAATGATAAACTTGTTGGCCGTAAAACATACGGCGCTATTAACTGGCGAGGGAAGACATTGGATAAGGTATTAAAGCTATCAAAACAAGAAATAAAAGCTATTAGAGATTTGAAAATCTCGGTTAGCTATTACGCCTTATATTTGTACCACCAATCAAAAAAAGATAGGTCAAATTTAGATTTAAAAGAAGCTGTACATCTAAGTCATCTTATTGAAAGTTACCGTGAAGACGATTTAAAAGCACTTCAAAATTATACGACAATGAGGAAAATCTATTCATACATTAAAAAGCAATATGCCAACAAAAACAGAAAGCATTATTCTTATGCGTCTCAAGTAATCGGAACTTGGAAAGATTACATCGCTGATTGTAAAAAGCTTGAGATGGATATCACGCAAGAGAGCATCTTGTTTCCAACTTATCTTTATAAGGCACACCAAGAAACAATCAAGCGGATTAAGTATATGGAAGACCAGGAATTAAACAAATTAATTGATCAAAGAATGAAGGCATTAAACAAGTATTCGTTTGAATATAAAGGGCTTTTTATAAGACCTGTTGTTAGCACAAAAGAGTTAATCGATGAAGGAAACGCATTAACGCATTGTGTTGGTGGATATGCTAAACGATATGCAAATGGGGAAACCAACATTTTGGTGATTCGAAAAACATCTCAACCGGACAAGCCTTTTTATACCGTTGAAATTAAAAACGATGCCATCTGGCAAGCACGCGGCCTGAAAAACTGCTCGCCAACAAAAGATGTCCAAGCCTTCATCGATGCGTTCACGAAAGCCAAATTAACCAAGAAAACGAGGGGAAGGAAGGTTGCCGTATGAATCAATTAACAGACGTGAGAACGCCTGATTTGATAGCCTCAGAGATTAATAGTATTAAAGGGCAAACAAGGGCTGTGCTACTTCATAGTAGCATTGAAATCGGAAAGAGATTAGTAGAAGCAAAGGAACTAGTTGCTCACGGTCAATGGGGTGGTTGGTTAGAAAGCAACGTGGATTACAGCCAATCCACCGCAAACAACTTAATGCAAATCTATCGCGAATATGGTGAAGATTCTTCCAAAATCCCAACGCTTGGGAATTTGAGTTACACCAAAGCACTTGCCCTGTTAGGTGTTCCAGAGGAAGAACGAGAGCAGTTTGTCGCTGAAAACAATGTAGAAGAGATGTCCGCCAAAGAACTGCAGAAGGTGATAAAGGAAAAGCAGAAGTTGGAAAAGGAGCTTGAAAAGAAAGAAGCTACATCTGAAAAGGAAAAGGCAAAGCTTCAAAAGAACATTGATCAGCTGAGAAAGCAGTTGGAAGAAGCTAATGAAAACAAGGTAGATGAAGCAGCGGTTAAACAGATGCAGATTGACCTTGCTGAATCACAAATCAAAATCAAACAGCTTGAAGCAGATTTGAAGGCTAAACCGATTGAAGCATCAGCTGTTGAAGTGATTCCGGAAGAGGTTGAAAAAGAGTTAGCTGAATTACGTGAAAAAGTAAATCAGCAAGGCGATCCATCTGTACTTACTTTTAGGTTGAGATTTGAGGCACTGGTAGAAGAGTTTCAACATCTGCTTGGGGCTTTAAATGGTATTTCTAATCTGGAAGAGCGCGAAAAGTATAAAGGTGCTGTGAATGGTTTGATTGAGAAGATGAAGGATCGGCTTTAGTACTTAGTTGATTCAAAATGTGAAGCGAATAAAAGGAGGGAAATTAAATGCAAGAAATTACTAAAGAAGAATTAGAGCGTATTGCTAGAAAACAAAGTGAAGTTATTAAACAGCTTCACAGCTATATTTTTCAAAATGAAAATATTAAAGAAGAGGAAAGAGAATTTATTATCGCAAATTTAGATACAGTCATTCGGTTGTACTAGTTAATGCACAATTCGAAGAAAATGCAAAGTAAAGAGAAAACTTGGAAGGTTAAGGATTGCGCCTTCCTTCCAAATCTTTTAATGCAAGCTCTCTGAAGTATGCGCCGATATGAATTTTTTGGCTGGCACAAATCGTTTCTATTTCTTCCCAATCATCGTCGGATAGCCTAATTCCAGGTGAACGTTTTCGGTCATCTTGACGTAGATCAGCTTCCGGTACTTTGGGATTAAGCAATGCCTGGATCAACTCATCCAGTTATTGCTCCGTTTGAGATATCGATTCTATCAATCTATCACTCCTGACGATCCTTATGTCATCGCCGGTAATCAGGTAGCGTAGAGATTCTGCCGGGGAAACAACTTCATGCTTTTGTTTTAAGTGATAGCGTGCAGCTGATGAATCTACACTTTCCAAGAGCTTACCGATAGATTCAATTTGCTGGATCCGTTGTTTTGCTATACGGATTAATCCCTGACGGTTTATTTTTTTAAGTTCGGCTTTGCGGTATTCGATATCCAATTTTATCACCTCTAAGCTTAATTTAGCATAGGAGGAAAAATAGTAAATAGTACGTAAGCGCGAGTGAGAAACATGAAGAATGCCCTCGTGATTTCAGAAAAGGAGTTTATATATGGCTAATACAGAAGGTATGGTTTTGAAGTTTGTTGTTTTGAAGGTTGATGATTTAAAAGGAGTCGCATTAACACATCCACATTTAATTAATAATTTTAACGAGTGTCTAATGAAGGTTGAGGAACTTAGAAGATTAGAAGGTAAAAGAGAAAACAATTATCTAGTAATCAATACAGATGAGCCTTATGCAGACGAAGTTATCGAAATCATGAAATTACATGGTCATTGGGGTTAATGGCTCATATCGAAACAAGTGCATAGTAAGAAGGTGAAATAATGCTTAAATTTATCAAACATCTTATTTGCAAGTTTAAAGGTCATGATTGGGAGACTTATACAATAAGCACCAGCTATTGGAGTTATGACATAGAGCAAGCAGGACACTGTAAACGTTGCGGACATGATACGCATGGAGAGTATCGGTAAAGCTATTTAGATAAAAAAAGTGATACAAATGCGCTTTATAATTGTTTAATTTACTTTTGTATTTTTTAGTAACAATGTTTTGAACATTGCTACTAACCATCGTACTACTACTTCTTGTTAAAGTACGATCGGAACTTAAGTAAAATTCCTTTGAGTGTAATTTTTACACGAATATCCACTCCGCAGCGCATTTGTATCACCGCCGTTCTATTCAATTTGATATATATTGTACCACAAAAATAAAGGGTGATTATACAAATGATTAATAATTTATGCCAAGTCGCTTATTTAACAGCTAAATCCAAAGGGTGGCATGATGTAGAGCATGAAACTGCTACTTGGTTAGCGCTTATCCATAGTGAAGTCAGTGAAGCATTGGAAGCTGATCGCAAGGGTGACACTGAAAACTTTGCTGAAGAATTGGCAGACGTATGTATTCGTATTTTTGATTTATGCGGTGCCAAGGGAATTGATTTAGAGGCAGCAATCTTAAACAAGATGGAACGTAATAAGTCCAGGAGTTATAAACACGGTGGAAAAGCCTATTAAAAGAGGGTGATTTGTAATGGGTAAATTCAAAGTTAAACGCGATATAAAAAATAGTCAGTACGATATCTATCACGATGATGAATTAGTTCTTTCCGTTTATTCTGGAAATTTTCATCAAGAAACAATGGCGCTATTTATTGCCGATATGTTGAATGTATCAAAACTTGCAGAATCACTATTTTACGATGACGAAGAAGATGATGATCTATGAAATGTCCGATATGCAAGACGAAGACAAGAGTGCTGGACAGTCGAGAATACGGGAAAGGGATGCGACGGCATCGAGAATGCCCCGAATGCCTTACCCGGTTTCATACAACAGAGTTTATTGTGATTAACACGTTGGACAAACATTTAAAGGATAAAATCTTGAACAGGTTTGGAACGGATGACAAAAGATAGCGTTAGATTGGAGGTAATGCTTTTTGGTAGAAAACAATGCACTGAAACAATTAGGTGCACTTCCTGGCATGTTTAAAGTAAAAGAACAAGTAGATCAAATTATACAATTCCATAGGATTTCAAAATTAAGGCGTCAACACGGTTTGAAAACTCAACCTCAATCCAACCATATGATTTTCACAGGGAATCCTGGCACGGGTAAAACAACAGCAGCTCGTTTAATAGGAGAGGCCTTTGCTACTTTAGGAATTTTGAAATCAAGGTATTCAAGCGATATCCCTTTTGTTGAAATTCTTCATGCCGATGTGACCCATCCACACGTTGGACAAGCTGAAAGAACAATCAAGCAGAAATTTAAAGAAGCCAGAGGCGGGGTTGTGTTCATCGATGAGGCCTATGCTTTTGCGGATGGAAAGTCCGATCACAGATCAGATGATAAAGTGATAGCCGCCATTGTGCAATTGATGGAAGACATGAGAGAAGAAATAATGGTTATCGCTGCCGGCTATTCGAAGGAAATGAATCAGTTCTTGGACTCCAACCCAGGTTTACGATCTCGCTTTACTAACACCGTTCATTTCCCTGATTACACGGTACCGGATATGGTGAGGATCGCACAGAGCATGTTTAAAGAGCGTGAATATCAAGCGGATACAGAGTATATGAGCCTTCTGGCGAATGTCCTTTGGTCTGAAAAAGATAAAAAGGGATTCGGGAATGCGCGGACCGTTCGTAATATTATCGAGCAGTCCATTCGCTTGCAATCTGTTCGAGTAGCAGAGTTTCCGGCTCCTAGCCGTGAAGAGTTAATGACCCTTTCGAAAAGGGACATTTTAGTGAGTGAACAAGAAATGAAGACCGAAAAAGAAATTTTATTAAAAGCGATGAGTCAAATTCAGTCGCGGTTACTTAAATTTGAACTTCAAGAGATTATTTCAGGGAAATCCATAGTTTAGCAGGAGGAAGCGTGCCATGCAAGCATTACAGTTCGATAGACAACTCACGATTTCAGCCGCCGGCAGTCGGAAGGCTACGCAGTGGCCGGCACAAACACTATACTGGTCTGAAATGGTTGAACGTCTCAAAATAGCTGTACGAGGACAGGAAACGCTTAATGATTATCTCAAATTACCAAAGTCCCAGCAGGATGATTTAAAAGACGTAGGGGGCTTTGTAGCCGGTACCCTTGCAGGAAACCTACGTAAGGCTTCTAACGTTTTAAGCAGGGACATTATTACCCTGGACTTAGATAATATCCCGGCAGGTGGTACGGCAGACGTTATCAAACGTCTCGAGGCATTAGGGTGCGCCTATGCTACATACAGTACCCGAAAACACCATGAGGGGGCGCCGCGGTTACGTGTGCTTGCTCCTTTATCTAGAACGGCGACAGCCGATGAATATGAGCCGTTAGCCCGTAAGTTAGCAGGTATTATCGGGATTAGTTTAGCGGATCCCACAACGTTCCAAGCGGTTCGTCTTATGTATTGGCCAAGTTGTTCTTCTGATAGCCAATATGTGTATCATTTTGCAGATAAGCCGTTTCTTGATACAGACGGCCTGCTTGCTACCTATAACGATTGGCGCAACATCGAGGAGTGGCCAGAAGTACCAGGTGCCACGCCTCATGCTAAGTTAGCGGCTAAGCAGGGAAATCCTTTAGAGAAAAAAGGGGTAGTCGGCGCCTTCTGTCGTCAATACAACGTTTTTGAAGCCATCGAAAAGTTTTTACCAGGTATGTATGAACCAACAGACGGGGATTCCAACCGATTAACGTATATAGGTGGCTCAACCGTTGGCGGTGCCATCGTGTATGAAGACGGCTTGTTCTTATACTCTCATCATGCTACAGACC
>JAEWMK010000419.1 GCA_023457235.1 Bacillota bacterium | reverse complement strand
AAATAATGATTGTATGTTAAATAAAACAGTTGCTAAAAAGCCAGTTGGTAAAGCGCTTGAAGAAATAGCCCAAGGCTTATTGAACTTGCAGTATGATGATGACAAAGACAACCTATAATTGTAGGTTGTTATTTTTTTAAGGGGGATTAATGATGAACGGGAAAAAGATTTTATTATGTGTTTCTGGAGGAATCGCTGCCTATAAAGCTGCCGCTTTAACAAGCAAGTTAACTCAGGCTGGTGCTATTGTCAAAGTGATCATGACTGAATCCGCTATTCAATTTATACAGCCCCTGACGTTCCAGGCATTATCCCGAAATGATGTATATTTTGATACATTTGATGAAAAGATTCCAGGGAAAATAGCCCATATTGACTTAGCTGATTGGGCCGACCTTGTATTGGTTGCTCCCGCAACTGCCAATACTATAGGTAAAATAGCGAATGGAATTGCTGATAATATGCTTACTACGATACTATTAGCTACAACAGCGCCTGTTTGGATAGCTCCAGCCATGAACGTACATATGTATGACCATCCAGCGGTGAAACAAAATATTAATAGGCTGAATAGCTATGGCTATCAATTTATTGAACCAATGGAAGGTCAGCTCGCTTGCGGTTATGTTGGTAAAGGTCGATTAGAAGAACCGGAGAAAATAGTCGATTTAGTAAACAACCACTTTAGTGAAAACTTTACTAGTTTAAAAGGGAAAAAAATCCTTGTAACAGCAGGTCCAACTAAAGAAGTCATTGACCCGGTTCGCTTTTTAACAAATCGTTCATCTGGAAAAATGGGTTATGCGATTGCGGAAGCCGCAAGTAATTTCGGCGCAGAGGTAACGTTAGTTTCAGGACCAACATCACTCACACCGCCGTCCAATGTGAATTTTGTACAAATTGAATCAGCGCAGGAAATGTATGAACAGGTTATGAACTATTATTATGATACTGATATTGTCATCAAAGCAGCGGCTGTCGCTGATTATCGCCCTGCAACAAGGCTTGAACAGAAAATGAAGAAAAAAGATGGCGATTTAATCATTCAATTAGAGCGGACGATTGACATCTTGAAAACATTAGGTGAACGGAAGGAAAAACAAATATTAGTAGGATTTGCGGCAGAAACGGAAAATGTCCAAGCCTATGCAGAAAACAAATTAAAAACGAAAAATCTGGATATGATTGTAGCCAATAATGTGATGCAAGAAGGAGCAGGCTTTGGTGTTGATACCAATATTCTAACCATTTATACGAAGCAAGGTGAAAAGCTTGAGCTCCCTTTACTTTCAAAACAAGAGGCTGCAAAGGAAATTTTAAAGAAAGCTGCAACATTTTTAAAATAAAGGAAGTTTTTTATGAAAATTGCCAACGTTATCGTTGATGTACCAGCTAACCAAACAGATCGATACTTTGATTATTTAGTACCTAAAGAATGGGTGGAAGCAGACTTTTTACAGCCTGGTATGAGAGTCGTTGTTCCGTTCGGTCCGCGGAAAATTCAGGGATTTATCATGGGGATTTCTGAACATACAGATGTTAAGAAATTGAAAAGTTTAGAGTCTGTTCTTGATATCACACCTGTGTTAACGCCTGAATTATTAGAGTTAGGTATTTGGCTGCGTGAAACAGCATTATGTTTTTTAATAACGGCATACCAGGCTATGCTTCCGGCCGCAATGAAGGTTAAGTACGAGAAAGAACTTCATGTCAAAAATAGTAATGAAATCATTTTGTGGAGGGACATTGAAAACGATAAAAAACTTCTTCCGTCTATACAAAAAGAAATAAAAAACGGGAATATCGAAGTGGTTTATAGTGTGAAAGACCGGGCAAAGAAAAAAAGAGTGAGAACAATACAACCTGCCATCACAAAGGAAGAACTAATACAAGTTTATAATTCATTAGCAACTACCGCTATGAAGCAAAAAGAGGTTATAAAGCACTTTATTGAACAGCCACAAAAGATAGAATTACAAGTTCTCCTAGAGGATCTTAGTACTACGTCATCACCGGTTACAACATTAGTTAAAAAGGGGATTTTAGTTGAACACTATGATGAAGTTTATAGAGATCCGTACGAACATCGTTCCTTCAAAAGAACCGAACCTTTACCGCTAACAGAGGAACAGCGCAATGCGATTACACCGATCTTAGACACTATTGAAAACAAGCAGCATGCCACTTTTCTAATGTACGGGGTAACAGGGAGTGGGAAAACAGAGATCTACTTACAAGCGATCGATAAAGTTTTGAAGCAAGGAAAAGAAGCGATTATGCTTGTACCGGAAATATCGTTAACTCCAATGATGGTTGATAGATTTAAAGGCAGATTCGGTGATGAAGTGGCTGTCATGCATAGTGGTCTATCTACCGGCGAAAAGTACGATGAGTGGAGAAAGGTTCAACGAAAAGAGGTACGTGTTGTAGTTGGAGCTCGTTCCGCTATTTTCGCACCCTTCGAAAATCTTGGAATCATTATTATCGATGAGGAACATGAAACGAGTTACAAGCAGGAGGAGAACCCACGCTATCATGCAAGGGACGTGGCAATTAAGCGAGGAGCGATTCATAATTGTCCGGTAATCCTAGGTAGTGCCACACCTTCCTTAGAATCCTTTGCCCGAGCACAGAAAAATGTGTACCAATTACTGACATTAAAAGGACGGATTAATGCTCGTTCCTTGCCATCAGTTGAAATTGTTGATATGAGAGAGGAGCTTCGCAATGGCAATCGCTCGATGTTCTCTGAAATTTTATTGGAAAAAGTGAAGGATCGGCTTGAAAAGGGAGAACAATCGGTTTTATTTTTAAATCGACGGGGATTTTCTACGTTTGTCATGTGTCGTAATTGCGGTTATGTATTAAATTGCCCCCATTGTGATATTTCCTTAACGTACCATAAACGAGATAATAAATTAAAATGTCACTATTGTTCCTATGAGGAACCACTTCCTTCTACATGTCCGGAATGTAATAGTGAACATATTCGTTTTTTTGGAACAGGAACGCAAAAGGTTGAGGAAGAATTGGCCAAGATTTTGCCTGAAGCAAGAGTCATTCGGATGGATGTCGATACGACAAGCAGAAAAGGTGCCCACGAAAAATTATTACATGCGTTTGGACAAAAACAGGCTGATATTTTGCTAGGTACGCAAATGATTGCCAAGGGTCTGGATTTCCCGGATGTAACCTTTGTAGGGGTATTAACAGCTGACACAATGCTGCATATCCCAGATTTTCGTGCAAGTGAAAAAACGTTTCAATTACTTACACAGGTCAGCGGCCGCGCCGGTCGTCACCATTTACCCGGTGAGGTTGTCATTCAAACCTATAGTCCGGAGCATTTTAGTATTGAACTTGCAGCAATACCTGATTATGAGACCTATTATAGTAGAGAGATGCTTTTGCGAAAGAATTTTCATTACCCACCCTTTTACTATTTGGCGTTAATTACTGTATCGCATCCGGAATTGGTGAAGGTAGTTGATGTAACAGAAAAAATTTCGAAATTTATTACGGCGAAGCTTTCGAATAAAGCGATTGTCCTTGGCCCAGTAGCCTCACCAATACCTAGGATTAAGGATAGATATCGATATCAATGCATGATAAAATACAAGGATGAACCAAACCTCGGGAAAAGTTTGCAGACGCTTCTGCACCATTATCAGCAGGAAATGAGTCGAAGTGAATTGCAAATATCAATTGATATGAATCCATACATGCTCATGTAGCTTCATTTCAGTAGAAACTAAGGTATGTACTATTATTGAAAAGCTAATAATGTGGATAGTTAAGGAAAGGTGTAGATATATGACACGTGTAGTTTTTATGGGAACTCCAGATTTTTCAGTTTCAATATTAAGACAAATTATTGAAGATGGCTATGAAGTGGTTGGGGTCGTAACGCAGCCGGACCGGCCTAAAGGGCGAAAGAAGGAAATTACGCCTCCGCCAGTAAAGGTTGAAGCTTTAAAGCATTCCATCCCTGTCATTCAACCGAACAAAATTCGTGACCCGGAGGAATTGAAAGAAGTATTAGCACTAAATCCTGATTTAGTAGTGACAGCAGCATTCGGACAGGTCCTTCCAAAAGAGCTGTTAGATGCTCCAAAATTTGGCTGTATCAATGTCCATGCATCTTTGCTTCCTGAATTAAGAGGTGGTGCTCCTATTCATTATGCCATCCTTCAAGGAAAAAAGAAAACAGGCATCACCATCATGTATATGGCAGAAAAACTGGATGCCGGCGATATTTTAACCCAGGTTGAGGTTGAGATTGGTGAACGGGATCATGTTGGCTCCATGCATGATAAACTTAGTGAAGTCGGCGCGAAACTCTTATCAGAAACGATACCGTTATTGTTAGACGGAAAATTAACCCCTATTAAACAGAATGATAATGAGGCGAGTTTTGCCTCAAACATTAAACGTGAACAAGAGAAAATTGATTGGAGCCGTTCTGGAGAAGAAATATATAATCAAATTCGTGGCCTCCACCCTTGGCCTGTGGCATACACACATTTAAAAGGACAAGTCGTGAAAGTTTGGTGGGCTGAAAAAGTAGCTGGTACCTCCAAAAATCCAGGAGAAATTATCCGACTTGAGGAGGACGGGATTGTAGTTAGCACTGGAAATAACACAGCTATTAAAATTACTGAATTACAGCCATCCGGTAAAAAAAGAATGTCAGCCCGTGACTATTTAAGAGGCGCCGGTGAGACGATTTCAACAGGTGAGATACTAGGAGATATAAATGAGTAATAATGTTCGAGAAGTTGCTTTAGATACATTACTTCATATTGAAAAAAACCAAGCCTATAGTAACTTATTATTAAATCAAATGATAAAAAAGGAAAAACTCAGTCCTAAGGATGTTGGACTTTTAACAGAGATCGTTTATGGTACGGTCCAAAGAAAATTAGCATTGGACTATTATTTACAGCCTTTTTTGAAAAAACAAAAGAAACTAGAATTATGGGTTATGATTCTATTAAGATTATCCCTATACCAAATGATATACTTAGATCGCATTCCTGAACGTGCTATAATCCATGAAGCAGTTGAAATTGCGAAAAAGAGGGGACATCGCGGTATCTCGGGCATGGTAAATGGAGTGTTACGTTCTATTCAACGAGAGGGTTTACCAGATTTTAACGAAATTAAAGATGATTTAGAACGATTGTCAATCGAGATGAGCCTTCCTTTATGGTTGTTGCAAAAATGGGTTGGGCAATATGGGCTCGACGTAACAAAGGAAATTTGTAAAAGTACATTAGAGCCTCCGAAGGTAAGTGCAAGGGTTAATTGCAATAAAGCGACTATTCCCGAGGTCCTCTCTTTATTGGAAGAAGAAAATGTGACAGCTGAAAAAGGCAATTTATCGATAGATGCCATTTCGATTTCAAATGGAAATCTTGCAACA
Organism: Bacillota bacterium; assembly: GCA_023457235.1. Lineage (GTDB taxonomy): Bacteria > Bacillota > Bacilli > Bacillales > Bacillaceae_J > Schinkia. The sequence continues at coordinate 3,964 of JAEWMK010000419.1, read as the reverse complement.
ACTAAGATGTTCAAAGAAGGTTATGTGACGATCCAGGATGAAAGTTCGATGATGGTTGCAAGAGCCCTTGGGCCCCAAAAAGGTGACAAGGTGTTGGACAGTTGTGCGGCTCCAGGCGGTAAGACAACTCATATTGCGGAATTACTCGGCAATGATGGAAAAGTAATATCTGTTGATTTACATCCCCATAAAGTAAAATTAATAGAGGAGCAAGTAGATCGCCTAAAGCTTACAAATGTTGAAACATTAGTTAGCGATAGCCGCCATTTACAGGAACATTTTAACAGCGAAGAATTTGACCGTATCTTAGTTGATGCTCCTTGCTCGGGCTTTGGAGTTATTCGGCGGAAGCCTGATATTAAATACAGTAAAAAACTTGACGATATAGGACAACTGGCAACAATTCAGCTTAGTATTTTAAATAGTGTTGCACCATTATTAAAAAATGGTGGTACGCTTGTGTATAGTACATGCACAATTGATCAAGAGGAAAATGCATTTGTTGCTGAAAGGTTTCTTGCAGAAAACAAGGAATTTATTGTTGACGAGACCCTAAGTGATCGAATGCCGGAACAACTGAAACCATATGTTCAAAATGGACAAGTTCAAATTCTTCCCCATTTTTTTGGAACAGACGGATTTTTTATTGCTAGTTTTAGGAAGCAGGTGTAAGCAACAATGGTAGAAAATACAACAAAAGAAAAAGATATAAGAGATAATGAGAAAAAGCCTTCGATTTATTCGTTGCAATTGAGTGAATTAGAAAGTTGGTTAAAGGAACAAGGGGAGCCTAAATTTAGAGCTGCTCAAATTTTTGATTGGCTATATCAGAAACGTGTCGGACATTTTGAGGAAATGACAAATTTATCAAAAGGATTACGCGAAAAATTAGCGAATCATTTTACTATTACAACATTAAAAACACTTGTTCAACATACGTCACAGGATGGTACTCTAAAGTTTTTATTCGAACTGCAGGACGGCTATTCGATTGAAACTGTATTAATGCGACACGAATATGGAAATTCAGTATGCGTCACAACACAGGTAGGCTGTCGAATGGGCTGTACATTTTGTGCATCAACATTAGGTGGATTAAAACGCGATCTTGAGCCTGGAGAAATAGTTGCCCAAGTATTAAAGGTGCAAAAGGCATTAGATGAAAATGATGAAAGAGTGAGCTCCATTGTTGTAATGGGAATTGGTGAACCCTTTGATAATTACAATTCACTCCTATCATTTTTAAGAATTGTTAATGATGATAAAGGATTGAATATTGGTGCTCGCCATATTACTGTCTCAACAAGCGGGATTATCCCAAGAATATATGACTTTGCCGATGAAGGATTGCAAATTAATTTTGCGATTTCATTGCACGCACCAAACACAGAACTGCGCACCCGCTTAATGCCAGTCAATAAAGCCTATGATCTTCAGGACCTAATGAAGGCAGTGAAATATTATACGGAAAAAACCGGTCGACGAATCACCTTTGAATACGGTCTATTTGGCGGTGTAAATGACCAGCAAGAACATGCTGAGGAATTAGCGCGTTTAATTAAGGGGTTAAAGTGCCATGTGAACTTAATTCCTGTGAATTATGTACCCGAAAGGGACTATGTCCGCACACCAAGAAACAAAATCTTTGAATTCGAGAAAACATTAAAGAAAAATGGCATTAATGTTACGATTCGTAGGGAACAAGGACACGATATCGAAGCCGCTTGTGGTCAGTTGCGAGCGAAGGAGCGAAAAGAAGAGGCGAGGTGAAACTATGAAGTCAGTTTTTTTAACTGATAGGGGAAAGGTTCGGCAACACAATGAAGATAGTGGTGGTATATTCTTTCATGAAAATGGACTGGCTTTAGTTGTCGTAGCTGATGGTATGGGTGGACATCAAGCTGGAGATGTAGCAAGTCAGATGGCGATAACAGAAATTGAAAAACAATGGTTATCGCAACAGCCAGATCAATTAACAACACCTGAAAAAGCTGAAGATTGGTTAAAAGAGGCGGTAAGAAACGTAAATACGTCAATCTACCAATATGCCAAGGAGAATGAGGATTGCCAAGGGATGGGAACGACAATCGTAGTTGTTGTCTTAAACCAGGAATTTATTACGGTTGGCAATATTGGTGATAGCCGTTGCTATATTTTAAACAATAATGGTTTCGCGCAAATAACCGATGATCATTCATTAGTCTATGAATTGGTCCGTAGCGGACAAATTTCCCCAGAGGACGCTGAACATCATCCACGAAAAAACGTATTAATGCGGGCATTGGGAACAGAAGCTGCAGTAACGATGGATATAAAGTCATTGGAGTGGGAAGAAAATGATATCCTACTCCTTTGTTCGGATGGACTTACAAATAAAGTTTCTACCCACGATATTCACGAGTGTTTAAACGATGAAAGTGAATTAGAGGTCAAGGCTAGGCAGCTTATAAAAAAAGCAAATGAAGCAGGTGGAGATGATAACATTTCAGTTGCCATTGTTAAGCATGACTGGACGGAAAGTGGAAGTGAGTGATGAAATTTGATGATTGGTAGACGGTTAAGTGGTCGATACAAAATTTTGGAAATGATCGGCGGCGGAGGAATGGCTAACGTTTACCTTGCACATGATATCATATTGGACCGTCATGTTGCTGTTAAGGTTTTAAGACCGGAATTTTCAAATGATGATGAATTTATTAAACGTTTTCGTCGCGAAGCTCACTCCACAACAAGTCTAAATCACCCTAATATCGTGAGTATTTATGATGTCGGTGAAGAAAACGATATTTACTTTATTGTTATGGAGTATGTTGAAGGGAAAACATTAAAGCAATATATACAGCAAAATAAAGTGATTTTGATTGAAGAAGTAATTGATATTATGAAGCAACTTACGTCTGCTATTGAGCATGCCCATCAAAATCAGATCGTTCATCGTGACATAAAGCCCCATAACATTTTAATTGACAACCTTGGACATGTAAAAGTCACTGATTTTGGTATTGCGATGGCATTAACGGCGACTTCAATTACACAAACAAATTCAGTCCTGGGTTCTGTACATTATCTGTCCCCGGAGCAGGCACGAGGTGGAATGGCAAATAAAAAATCGGATATTTATTCGCTAGGCGTTGTTATGTTCGAACTTCTGACAGGGCGCCTTCCGTTTTCAGGAGAATCTGCAATTTCCATAGCTTTAAAGCATTTGCAGAGTGAAACACCTTCACCAAAAAGGTGGAACCCGGATATACCTCAAAGTGTTGAAAATATTGTTTTAAAAGCGACCGTAAAAGACCCTTTTAGAAGATATGATAGTGTTACAGAAATGAGAGTGGATTTAGAAACGGCCTTAGACCCTAGCCGTGTAAATGAACCAAAGTTTATTATTCCGGAAGATGATGAGGCAACAAAGGCAATTCCGATTATAACAACAGAACATCAATTAAAACCATCACACGATACGATTGTGCATCCAATTAAAAAGGAAAATAAAAAACGACCAAAAAAGAAAGTTAAAGCACTTATTATTGGAGGTTTATTATTGGCTGTGCTGGCAGTTGCAGCGTTATTTGTGATTCCGCCTCTTCTTGAACCAAAGGATGTTATTATTCCAGATGTTACGAATCTTGCAATTGCGGAGGCTATCGATGAATTGCAGTCGGTAGGTTTGAAAGTTAAACCTGAGAAAATTGTTGATGAATCGATTTCTGAAGGATTGGTTGTAAAGACAAATCCACCGGTTAATTCAACTGTAAAGGAAGGTTTCGAAGTCACTGTTTATGAGAGTCTTGGTAAAGAAAAGATTAAATTTGAAAACTTTATCGGCTATCAGCTTGAAGATGCGAAACGTGAACTTGAGATTCATGGGATTGGTTCGGACCATATCCTGCCCAATTATGTAGATAGTGAAAAACCGGAGAATGAAATAGTAGGGCAGCTTCAGCCTAAACCCGATGAACCCATA
>JAEWMK010000418.1 GCA_023457235.1 Bacillota bacterium | reverse complement strand
TACCTGACTTGATATCCTAATAAATGTAGCTGGATCGCTATGAGTATGATAAATTCGGTAACGTCCTTGTATTCGGCTAAATTCATTCTGTAACTCTTCACCGTAGGTAAGAAAATATTGTTTTAGATTCCGGTGAGTAATAAAAAGTACATTGAAGGTTTCAATTCTATCAGCAAGCTCAGCAATATCTTGGATATCTTGCATCGCTTCAACTGATTCGTACTTATCTAAACTTTGAAGATAACGTCCAAATTCATCATAAACTAAAAAAAGGCCATATCCTTTTTCATCAAGAAGATTTAGAATATGTGTTAAATATTCATTAATATCGTAATTATAAGTGAGGGAAAACTTAGCTCCTGCTGTTAGTGAAGGATATATCTCTTTGAACCAACCAATTGCATTAAGATCATATTCTTCTACTTCACTTAGGAACTCTTTAGTATCCCAATTCCTATCTTTCAACAATTTTTTAAACTTTAAAAATGTATCTTTATAATTTTCTTCCCAGAGAAGTATCTTCATTTTAATTTCATCTACAACGGAAGGAAGTGTAAAATCAAAATCTACCAATTTTACTGCCTTATAGATTGATGAAATGACAGCTTCTCTAAACCTTCCTTGCTTACCATTAATTACAACCGGAATATACGTTCGTCTATTATTTCTAGCCCTTTGTAGTAATTCTACAATTGCTTTCTCTCCCACATTCACCTTATTAAACTTTTGAATTAGTTGATCTAATTCTTGTTCTTTAACCTTTTTTGAAACGATATTAGAAATCAAGGCTCCAATCATTGATTTTCCCGATCCGTAAGAACCAACTAAAATATGTGATCTATTTCCATAATCTAAAAAGCCTTCTAGTATCCCCGTTAAGCTATCAATATGGGTTGGTGTCGGAATATATCGATCTTGTATCCAATCGCTTCCTAGATCAAGCCTTATATTTACGCTTGCCTTAAATTTATTTTTTGTTGAGATCATCTTAATGCCCTTTCTTTTCTAATGTATTCACTCTCTAAGAACTCAATTGGATCAATTTGTGTTACTCTAACCAAATCTAGTCTGTTTGTTCTATCGAATTCAATAGGGTATTTAGAAATAGATACAAGTTGTTCAATAGCTTTTACTATTTCGCTTCTTGATAAATTAAACACACGTCCCCATAAATTTTTACTTTTCTCAAGTTCATCTAGTGAGACTTCATATTGATCGAACTTCAATAAGACATACATAAGAGCAGTTAATCCGATTTCTTCATAGTTAGGTGATTTTTTATATACCCTTCCATTCTTTTCTTCTACTAAATTGAGTATTGTAAGAGGACTTTGGATTACTTCTTCCGGGTCACTCAATTTATTTTTTGAAAAATACTGTTTTATTAAGCAATCCAAATCCCTTTCCAATGTATCAGTTGAGACTTTAGAATCGTAGTTTTTATTTAACCAAGTAATAAAATCTGTTTGTGCTTCCTCTCTTTCAAAAGAGTCTTTTCCATACTCGTTAAAAAACCAAAACCAAGTGGTGCAAGGTTCCATGTCATTTACCAAATTATAGTGAATTATACTTGCAGTATCATTATATTCAATGTAAGGATCATAATTATTAAAAATATGACCAAATTGAGTCAGCTCATGGATTACTTTGTTATCATTTTCACGTTTATTTGAGTGGCAAATATCAGCTGCAACAATCCAATGCTTTAATGAGTTCACCATATTTGAACCCAAACCAATTAACTCCGAAGCGTTCTTTTCATAAAAAAACCTTTGTTCTTCATTTATTTGTTGAATAGCTTTTCTTAACCAATAGGTTCTCAAATAGAAACTCTGATGCTGTCCAAAACCCAAATCAATCTCTCCTTTGTCTGGAGAGGTTTCTCCAGATAATCAGTCACTTCATATTATACTGGATTAACTCTACCAGTTAAAGAAATAAAATTAGCCTTTGTTATTTTATGATTAGCGCATTAGTAATCTGAATATTTAAACTTTTTTATTGCTATTAAAATATCAAAAAACCCAAAGTATCATGTTTCAGCTAGATCAGTACGCCGGCTGAAACATCTAGCCACCAAAATTAATGGAGGCTAATTTTAAAATGAAAGTAGAAAGAATTTATTCTGGAGAAATTACAATAGATAAAATAATAATGGAATTATTAAATACACAAATTGATTACCTTATTAAAATACACTCAAATATTAAGGATGCGAATCACGATTTCGCTAAAGGAAGTGAAAAATCATGAGATTCGCAATGGCAAATGATGTATACAATAACAAAGCTAACAAAATACTAGAGGATTACCTTGCAGGAAAGCCCTTGCTAGTTGCTGTAATAATAAGGGTATCAACTACTAAAGAAGAACAAAAGTCGTCTCTTGAAAACCAAGAAAAGTTATTTAGGCAAATGATTGAGGAAAACGGTTGGGTCTTATATGACTTCTATGCAGATTCCAAATCCGGTACTAAATACAATAGAAAAGGCCTTGATAACTTAATTAGCGATGCTGAGCATGGAAAATTTGATTTGATTTTATCTAAAGAACTATCACGTTTAGCAAGAAATGTACCACTTTCTTACAAATTAAAGGATATTATCAGTAAAAATAATATTCATATCAAAACTCTTGATGGTGCAATTGACACTTTAAATAATAATCAAGATAACTTTGGATTATATGCTTGGCTATATCAAAAGGAATCACAAAATACTAGCAATAGAATTAAACAAGCACTTCGAACGAACGCCAAGGATGGTGAATTCATAGGCTCAATAGCACCATATGGATACTATGTAAAAAATAAAACTCTATATTTAAAAAATGACAATACGCCTGAAATTGTCCGACGTATTTTTAGAGATTATTTAGAAGGTCAAGGATTCGATGCGATTGCAAAAAAATTATATAACGAGGGAATCCCCACACCATCTCAAATTAATGGAATACCAAATTCTGGCAATAAATGGCATGGCTCAACGATTAAGAAAATATTAATGAATCCTCATTATATCGGGATACTTGTTCAATGTAGAGATACAAAACCATCAGTTATTGAGGAACGAAAAAAGGTAGCTGAGAAGTATTATGTAATTAAAGAAAACACCCATGATGCAATAGTTGCTCCTGAAATTTATTGGGCTGTCCAAGATTTAATAATCTCTAGAAGCCGTACAAGACCACAGCAGGAAAAGCATTTTTTCACAAATACTATTTTTTGCGAAGATTGCGGTAGGGGAATGCATTATAAAAAAAATCAAAGAGGGTATGTATGCGGCAATTATAATAAGCATGGTGCAAAAGCTTGTACACCTCACCTAATTAAAGAAGATCAATTAATTAATATCATTTTGAATGATTTATCAAAAGTCTCTTCACAAATAAAAACAGAAGATCAATTAAATGTCATTGAAAATAAAATAAATAAGATGATTGCTATAGAAACTAAGGAATTAGTTCAAACAGAAAAAGAATTAAAGACTTTGAAGAAAGATATAATAAATGTAACAAAATCCTATTCAAAAAAGAAGATTAGTGCGGATGCATACGAATTAACAATCAATGATATAAAAAATGATATAAATAAATTTGAAATTAAAAAAAGCGAATTGGAACTTAAAATTTCTAATACTAGAAAAAAAATCGAAATAGAAAAAATCCAAATGGAAATTAGTGAATATATAAAATTTGATCAATTAACTTCCGAGTTAATACACTTGTTAATTAATAGAATTGAAGTAAAGGATAATGGTGATATTAATATATACTACCGTGTATCCGAAAAATCATTTATGAATTAAATTATCCAATTATTAGTTCCACTCGTAATCGCTAGTTATAGAGATACGAGTGGATTTTTTATTTCTATCTTTCCATTAAGATTACTATAAATTATTACCGCCTTATCTAAATTGACGGAATACAAATAAGTAATTATGATTACTATACACCACTACATCTCATGAAATGAAAGGAAAGCTAAATCATGAGATGCGCAATTGTAGTACGAGTTTCGACTGGACGAATAGAACAAGAGTCCTCTTTAGAAAATCAGAAGAGAATGTTTTATAAGTATGTCGCAGACAACGGTTGGGATATTTATGATTTTTATGTAGACCAAAAATCTGGAACAACGGAAAAACGTGAGGGTCTTCAAAGATTATTTGACGATGGGATTAAAGGAAAATACGACATTATTCTAGCTAAAGAGTTATCTAGGCTTGCAAGGAATGTTCCACTAGCTTATAAAATTAGGGACATGGTAGAACAACATGATTTGAACTTAATAACATTAGACGGAGCAATAAATACAATTGAAAAAAAGGGGAATATGTTTGGCCTGTACGCATGGATATACGAGTTGGAAGCTCAAAATACAAGTGAAAGATTAAAGATGATGTTTAGAACTAAGGCGCAAATGGCAGAGTTTAACGGCTCTAATCCCCCATATGGCTATGAAGTTATAAATAAAAAACTCCAAATTCGCAACGATTCTACACCAGAAATAATCAGAAGAATTTTTTTGGAATATATTGAAGGCAATGGTTTTGATGCAATAGCACGCGGATTATTTAACGATGGGATTACTACACCTTCTCAGCTCGCAAACAAAAGTAATGCTACTGAAAAATGGCATGGATCTACGATAAGGAAAATACTTGAAAACCCGCATTATGCAGGTCTTTTAAGGCAATGTAGAGAGTACAAGCCCACCGTTACAAGTAAAAAAAGAAAAGTAAATGATCTCTCCGATCAAATTATTATTGAAAATAGCCATCTACCAATCATACCCTTAGATAAATTTTTAGTTGTTCAAGAAATGATACAAGGTAGAAAAAGAAAAAGACCCCAAAGCGAAATGCATATATTTACAAACACAGCTGTTTGTAGCGACTGCGGTAGAGGGATGCATTTTAAGAAAAATTGCAAAGGTTATATGTGTGGGAATTACAATAAGCACGGTATTAAAGCGTGCAGTGATCATTTAGTGAGAGAAGCTGATCTAATTGATTACATTTTAAAAGATTTAAAAGCTCTGTACACAAAACTAAACAAGAATAATTACTATAAAAAGTTAAGCGAAAAGGCAGCAACCAATAAACTAAAAATCGCAGCTAAGATTAATGAAAATAAAGAACAATTAGAAGTAAAAAAAGGTGACAAGACGAATTTAGTCATATCACTTGCAAACGGTATAATTTCAAAAGGTGAATATCAAATGGCAATAAAAGTTACAAATGAAATTATATCTAAATTAGAGAATAGCATTTATGAACTTACCAAAGAATTAGAGAATCAAGATATTGAAAAAGAATTAATTGATTTTAAGAAGAATTTGGATAAGTTCATCCAAAATAAAACACTTACCCCTGAAATGCTTCATACGTTAGTTGATAAAATAGAAGTTCATGCAGACGGAACAGCGAATGTCCATTATCGATTTAAAGAACCGACCACCCCATCTGCATAAATTCAACGAATTATTCTTTTAATTTTATCAACGCACAGCACTCCACATGGCTTGAGTTGTGATGGCAGACACAATGATGTAGTGGTGTTTACCTAGGTGTTAAGTTGATTTTCTTTACGCAACGTCCAGACTACACTTCATCTCTGTAATCCTTAATTGGTGACACAGTATCCTCCAGATGTTTCTTGACCCTTTGCCTTAGCTTTCTTGCCTTCCCAACAAAGAGCAACTTATCCTTAATGCAACACCATACCGCCTTTATCTCTTGGAATCAAGTGAAGATCAATGAACCCCGCAGTTGACGTTATCACTGGTTCATTATTTTCTAGCGATTATCTGCGCTTTGTAATCGAAATATCTACTTTAGGGATATCAATTTTAATCATTACTAATCACGTCCCCATCTTATTAATGGGAAAGGTCTTTACAATAGCAAAACTAGGATTTATGGTTCAATTTCCTCAACAAAAATATCGCAAGCAGAATTGAGATTGCCACAACAATCACATTAAAAAATACTTTCAAGTTCAAGCCTTTTAAATGATTTGTATTAGCTGTGTATTCATTTAAAGCCACCGCACTATTCAGTTTCAAAATATCTTGTTTTTCTTTCTCAATATAGTCTTGAAACTGCTTCAAATCATATTGGGGTACTTGTGCTTGTGGATTTCCATAATACAAACGGTACGGAGCAATCCCATTATTCTCGAAGACAATTTTATCAATGTCATAAACAACATTAACATTCTGAATATCCAAAGGCGGGTTATCCAAATTCGCAATATTAATCGTAATCTGTTGGTCTGAAATTGAATGTTGAGCTAATGAAATACTAGTACTTGAAATTTCAACGTCCTTAAAAGAAAGATTATATAACTCTTGCGGCCCTTCCACTTCAATCCTTCGTTGTTCAGAGCCAAACAGAAGGTAGGACCGTTGAAAGTTCCCGCTTACATCCAAGCTGATTTCATTAATTTTTAATTGCTGCGGATTTTCCAGCTGTATTATTGTCTCCTTACCCTCATTTTTAATTTCATAAGGAAGCTGGGTACTTTTTTGATAATCCTGCCACTCTGAGAAAGTTTCACTATAGATTAATTCAAGGTTGGATAGTGAAATTTTTTCTGCATTATCAATCATTTTGATGCGGTAATAACCATATTTATAGTTTTCTTCAAGCGGTACTTCACTTTTTTGTATACGATCCGTTCGATAAATATAATCGCGACCAACCTCTTCCCAATGATTTCCGTCATAGCTCCCGAAAATTACAAGATGCTTCAAAAAGTTTTGTTCCGGCAAGGAAAACACAAGTGTATTTCCGATAATATCCTGATTTTCACGGATTGGATTTATTTTAAAATCAAAAAGCGTATCGTTATTCTTCTGTATTTTAGAGGTTAGAATAGAGCCATGAACAATCCTGCTATTCTCGGTATCTGTTTGACCGTTCTGAATATAATAGGGAATAGCCGATCCTTCGCTATCAATAATGCGGAGATCTTCTAGATTTGGGTTGGCATGCTCATAAACTTCTTCACTCAAATACACAGCCTTGTACTTGCTGCTTCCCTCAAGCTGGATTGGACTGTAGAAGCTCCAATCCTTCCACGAATTTTCTGTGGTAGTTGCCGAGACGTTTTGATTTGGAATCCACCATATCATGATCGCCATACTAACAGCTAACAGAGGGTTAGGTTTAATTCTTATCCGCACAGTTGTGATCCTCCAATTTCTTCGAACCCTCTACCATGTTCGAGACTTTTTGATAAATAAATGAAATGCCGAGCAGGACCAAACCGAAGCTGAAATAAGCGAATATTTTACTGCCTTGCGTCAAAAACGACAGATCAAATAAGAAAAGCTTCGTCGTAGAAAG
>JAEWMK010000417.1 GCA_023457235.1 Bacillota bacterium | reverse complement strand
ACTTTTTGGTGATATATGTGAAACGAATGATAAAAACGAAGGTGTTGCAGCATTTCTAGAGAAAAGAGAAGCAAAATTTCAAAAAAATTAGGAGTGATTAATATGGTAAAAAATATTGGTATCGTAGGCTTTGGGACAATGGGGTTTGGAATTACTCAAGTGTGTTTAGAAAAAGGATACAAAGTAATAGCAGTTGAGAAGAATTTAGAATTCTTCGAAAGAGGGTTGAAGCAATTAGAGAAGAATTGGGATCGAGCAATTAGTAAGGAAAAAATAACAGAAACAGAAAAGAATGAATATATGAATTCATTAGTAACGACTACTGATTGGACAGAATTAAAATCTGTTGATTATGTTATTGAAGCTGTTACAGAAAACATAAATATAAAAAAAGAGATCTATAAAAAATTAGATTCTATTATTAAGCCGGAAACAATTATTGCAAGCAACACTTCAGGGTTAAGTATTACAGAAATGGCAAGCGTTGTTTCAAATCCAGAGAGGGTCATGGGATGTCATTTCTTTAATCCTGTTCCAGTAATGAAACTAGTTGAATTAATTAGGGGGTATGATACGAGTCAGGAAACGTATGAAATATCAAAGAACTTAATGGAATCCCTTGGAAAGGATCCGATTGATGTAAAAGAATCTCCGTTATTTGCTGTGAATCGAATTCTTGTACCAATGATTAATGAGGCGATATTTGTTCTACAAGAAGGAGTTACAAGTGCAGAAGATATTGATAAAGGTATGAGATTAGGTGCAAATCATCCGATTGGTCCCCTTGCGTTAGCAGATTTAATTGGACTTGATACTTTATTGTTTGTTCAGGATTCATTGTTCGACGAAACACAGGATTCAAAATATCGGGCTGCACTATTATTACGCAAACTTGTTCGAGCTGGGCACCTTGGTAGGAAAACAGGAAAAGGCTTTTATGAATATAGTTAATTATTATATTTGGGGGAAATAAGAATGACATTGACAGTCGGACATTTAATTGAATGGTCAGTTGAAAATTATCCGAATAAGGTAGCCCTTGTTTACGAAAGAAAAAATCAGCGCTGGACATATGAAGATCTCAATAGAAAAGTCAATCAATTTGCTACTTCGTTAAAGAAAATTGGTGTTGGGAAAGGCGATGTTGTTTCGACTTTTTTATACAATACTAGTGAGTTTGTCATTACCCTATTTGCGGCAGCCAAACTTGGCGCGGTTTTTAACCCAATAAACTATCGCCTAACTGCTTATGAATTGAATTATATCTTAAATGACGCAGGTTCTAAGGTTATTGTCTATGAAGAGATCGTTACTGACACGGTTAATAAAGCAAAAGCACTTGGAGCTAGTGTAGAACATTGTATTCAGGTAGATCAAAATACATTATCGGAAGAATTAAATTTTTATAGCTTACTAGAGCAAGGTAGTGAGAATTTATTATGGGAGGATCAAGTCACAGAAAATGATCTCTATATCATGATGTATACTAGTGGCACAACTGGTAGGCCAAAGGGAGTTCTTCATCGACATCGAGATATGGTCCATCATAATTTCTTAATGATGCAATGTATGGGACTTACAAAGGATGATATTGGTTTATCCATAGCACCTTTGAATCATACTGCAGAGCTTCACACCTCTTTTTTACCAAGAGTGCATGTCGGTGCGACAAATGTAATATTGCACTCATTCAACCCAAAAGAAGTACTTGAAACTATTGAAAAAGAACATATCACCCATATGTTTGCAGCGCCGACTATGGTCAACATTTTATTGAATGATGACAATTTTGATAAAATTGATATTTCTTCCCTACGATTACTTGGATATGGAGGGGCTTCAATGGCCCCGGTATTGATAAGAGAATTTGAACAGCGAACTTCCGCAGATTTAGTGCAAATGTATGGTACTACCGAAATGGGACCTGTAATGTCGGTATTATTTGCTGATGAGCAATTGAAGAAGGCAGGTTCAGCAGGGAAAGCGATCATGACCCATAAAATTCGAATTTGTCGTCCGAAAGATGATGGAAGTCCTACACACCCAGATGATCAATGTGGTGTTGGCGAGGTAGGCGAAATATTATTACAGGGTCCTTGTATGATGAAAGAGTATTATAACCGTCAAGACTCGACAAAGAAAGCGCTTGCATACGGATGGTATCATACAGGTGATATGGGGTCCTATGACGAGGATGGTTATATATGGATCAATGATCGAATTGATCATATGATCAATTCCGGTGCAGAGAATATTTATCCACGGGAAGTTGAAGATCATTTACTAGAACATCCGGATGTATTAGAGGTTGCCGTTGTTGGTCAACCAGATGAACGTTGGGGGGAAATTGTTGTTGGGTGTGTGGTGTTAAAACAAGGAAGCCAAATAACAAGTGAGCATTTAGATCAATATTTAATTAATGAAGGGAAATTAGCAAAGTATAAACGCCCGCGAAAATATAAAATTCTCGAAAGTCTTCCTAAAACAGCAAGTGGGAAAATCCAAAAATTTATATTAGAAAAAGAATTACAAGAAATGGGGGAATATTAGATGTATTTTGAGTTATCGGATGAATATTTAGAAATAAAGGAAAGTATTCATCGGCTTGCCCAAGAAAAAATTCAGCCAAGAGCGATTGAAATTGATGAAGCTGGAGAATATCCAACTGATATTAAAGATTTATTAGCTGAGTATGGCTATCTCGGGGCGAATATTCCAGAGGAATATGGTGGTAGTGGTCTAGATTTATTAAGCTTTTGCGTCATAGTTGAGGAGATTGCTAGAGTATGTGCATCCTCATCACAAGTTACGGTAGTTCAGGAGTTAGGGTCGTTGCCTATTATGATTGGTGGAAGTCATGAATTAAAAAAGCGTTTTCTACCAGGTATAGCCACTGGAAAAAAAATAATATCCTATGCCTTGACAGAGCCTAATGCCGGTTCAGATGCACAAAGCTTGCAAACACGTGCTGTTAAGGAAGGAAATCATTATATTATCAATGGACAAAAAATGTTTATTAGCCATGGGAATGTAGCAGATTGTTATACAGTCTTTGCTAAAACCGATCAAGGGATTACAGCATTTGTTGTTGAAAGGGATACACCCGGGATTGAAGTAGGAAAGTTGGAGAAAAAAATGGGAATCAAGGGTTCTCCTACTGCGCAAATTTACTTTGATAATTGTAAAGTTCCTGAAGAAAATAGAATTGGTAATGAGGGCGAAGGCTGGTTATTTGCGATGAAGACATTTGATAAATCTCGTCCAACAGTCGGAGCACAGGCACTTGGTATTGCGCAAGGTGCACTAGATTTATCTCTAAAGTATGTTCAAGAGAGGGAACAGTTTGGTAAACCACTTTCTTCTTTTCAAGCCGTTCAATTTATGCTCGCAGATATGAAAACACAAGTTGAGGCAGCACGTTCTCTTGTTTATCGAGCAGCCGCCAAAGTAAATAATTTACATTCAACTGGAAAGGATCTTGATGTGATTCAGGCTGCTTCGATGGCTAAATTATTTGCATCAGATGTGGCAATGAAGGTGACAACAGATGCTGTCCAATTATTAGGGGGTTATGGATATATCCAGGAATATTCGGTGGAACGAATGATGCGTGATGCTAAGATTACTCAAATCTATGAAGGAACAAACCAAGTTCAACGACTTGTTATTGCAAAAACGATGCTGGGGGGTAGATGAAATGGCAAATAATAAAAACATC
>JAEWMK010000416.1 GCA_023457235.1 Bacillota bacterium | reverse complement strand
ACCTGATGCTGACACACTCACTGGAAATAGACGATATGTTTGTTCTGACTCATAAGTTTTACGTAAGCGGCGGTCTAGCTCCTGATCACTTGTTTTCCAAATTTTATCGCCCACATGAACTTTTGTTAAATTAATATCATGACGACCCGGTACGATTTCAATGAGTCCCTCTTTTACCTCTCCATCAACTTTGTTGCCTTTTTTGCGAAGGTCATAGATTCGTCCGCCCTCTTCTTTTTCTTCAGGACGACCGGCATCAAAAACAATCCCGTCACCGCGTTTTAAAGGAGCCTCGGTCTCGCATAGCACCGCATCCTTTAGCACTTTTTTGACAGTTCCTACATAAACACCACGGCTTTTAGGGAAAGTTCCATCCAATAATTGTTTATGGTTTGTTCCTTTTAAAAAGCCAAATGTAAAACCACGACTAAAGCTCTGCTGAAGCTCGCGAATTTCTTCTTTGGAAGGTTTGTAGTCTTTACCGGCAAGATACTCATCGATTGCTTTACGGTATTTACTGACGACATTTGCTACATATTCAGGCGATTTTAAACGACCTTCAACTTTAAATGTAGTTACACCCGCTTCAATAAGCTCAGGTATGATCTCTAAAGCAGCCAAATCCTTCGGTGATAACACGTAGGCAAGGTTTCCCATTTCTTTCACCTCACCATCGACGACTAGGTCATATGGCAAGCGACATGCTTGGGCACATTCACCACGATTGGCTGATCGTCCGCCCCACATTTATGATGTTAGGCACTGGCCTGAATAAGAAACACAAATGGCGCCGTGAACAAAAACCTCCAACGGAATTTGTGTTTGGTCGTGAATCGTTTTAATTTGCTTCATATTGTTTTCTCGGCCTAAAACAACGACTTCAAGATTATACGGCTTTAAAAAATCAACAGCCTCAGGTGATGTGACCGTCATTTGTGTTGAACCGTGGATTGGAAAATCAGGTGACATTTCACGAATCAATTGCAAAATACCCATGTCTTGAACGATTAAGCCATCGACACCAGCATCAATACAAGCTTCAATTAAAGTGCGGGCCTCATTCATTTCTTTTTCAAAGATTAAAATATTCAACGTGACAAAACCACGGACATTATATTTATGCAAATAAGCCATAACTTCGGGCAGATCATCGATTTGGAAATTCGTGGCCCGTACTCTTGCATTTAAAGTTCCAACTCCAAAATAAACAGCATCTGCTCCATTAGCAACTGCAGCTTTAATGCAATCCCAATTTCCAGCAGGTGCTAATAACTCGATCTTAGTGTTATTGATGCTTTTCAATTTCTCAATCCTCTCTATTCGGCACTCAAAAATTAATTTTACTGCATTTGAAATGAAAAAGCTATACAGCAAAAGGGAATTATGTCGGAGATAGTTAGTTTTTGCAAAATTAAAAAAGATAGGTTTAACATTGCTAACCTATCTTTCAATGGAATTTAATTTATTAAATGGCTTCAAAATAATCTTTATAATATCCGCCGACTTTGCCAGTATTATCAATGATAAACAGAAATTCTTCTGTTTCGTTTTTGACCTCGTAGATATTTCCTACTGTTAACGCTCTGTTTACCATGTACTTTTCTGCGTTTGTATGTACACATTTTACTTGCTTAATTGTGTCTGTATTTTGCCACGTATTATGAATCATTTCGTACAGTCCTTTCAAATTGTTATTCATCTCCATATTATATAGGGAACTCAGCTAATTTCCAAAAGAATTTTTCATTTTCGTAAGTTTTGATTTACTCCGTACCATCCATAATAATAATCCACCTATGATAAATAGCCCGCTTGTCACAAAAAATACGGATGAAATCCCAATATAGCCTGAAATAAAGCCACCCATGATCGGGCCTACAACATTCCCAAAGAAGCGGAAGCTCGTGTTATAGCCCAGCACCTCACCTTGGACCTGAAATGGTGCAGCTTGACGGATATAGGCAACAATACATGGAATAACACCGCCGATGACCATTCCAAGAAAAAGCCTCAAAACTAATAGCTGCCAAATCGAAGTAACAAAGGCCTGCGGCACATAAACAACTGCACCTACCAGGACTAATATTAAGAGAATTTTGTCATGACCAAATCGGTCACCTAATTTACCCCATTCCCTTGAAAGTAATAAATTACCTAATCCAACAACCGAAAAAGCGGCACCGGAGAAAAAGGCTAAATTCTGTTGTCCGTGTAATTCCCCTACATAAATGGCTAGTAAAGGCTGGATGCTAAAGTTAGCTATTTGCACTAGCATCCCAACAGCCATTACAGCTAATAGAAGCGGACTTGTAAAAATTAACTGAAACACCTGCTTGCTCGAATAGTCTTCTTTCTTGGAGTCGTTCTTATTCACTTCGACTTCCTTAACTCCAACTAGAATCATAAAAAAAGTAAACAGGATAATGAATCCCGTTAATAAAAATGTATAAGTAAATCCAAATGAATCTGCAAGCCAACCACCAATAAGCGGACCGAATAGCCCTCCGGAGACTTGCCCGGTTTGAAGTGTGCCTAGAACTTTACCGGCGACTTTCTTTGGAGTTTGCGTAGCAATAAAGGCCTGTGCCATTGGAATAAAGCCGGCAAAAAAACCCATAAAAAATCTTATAATAAAAAGATGGTAAACAGAGGTAACGATCCCCATTAATAAAATACAAATCGATGCCCCAAAACTCAAAAACAACAACAATTTTTTTCTACCATGGCGGTCCCCGAGTCGTCCCCATAC
>JAEWMK010000415.1 GCA_023457235.1 Bacillota bacterium | reverse complement strand
GATTCGGATCGCTATTGCTAAAGATGCCGCGTTTAATTTTTATTATCAAGAAAATCTTGATCTTCTTGAAGCCGAAGGAGCGGAGCTCGTATATTTTTCTCCATTAAATGGGGAACTATTGCCTGAGAATATTCACGGCTTATACTTGGGAGGCGGCTTTCCAGAGGAGTTTGCTGATAAGCTTAGTAGTTTAGAAGAGGTTAGAAAATCTATTAAGGATGGGATTGAAAAAGGGCTTCCTACACTGGCAGAGTGCGGCGGTTTTATGTTTTTAACAGAGTCGATTGAAACGAATTCAGGAGATGTTTTTACGATGGTCGGTGTTAATCCGGGAAAAGTTAAAATGCAAAAACGACTGGCTGCTTTAGGTTACCGACAAATAAAAGGAGTAGATAATAACTTTTTACTGAGCCCTAATTTGGAAGCAAAGGGTCATGAATTTCATTATTCCACCTTCGAAGCAAGTGAACCAATACATTATGCCTACGAAACAAAAGGGATGAGAGGTTTAAAAGAGGAAGGCTATCTAAAATATAATCTCGTCTCAGGCTATACTCATTTTCATTTTGCATCCTGTCCGGAGATGGTCGGAAATTGGATTCGAAAATGTGAGGAGTGGAAGGGGAAATGACAAAAGCACTTCCAATCATGATTCAAGGTACCCATTCTGATGCTGGGAAAAGCATCATAACAACAGGGCTTTGTAGAATTTTTTATCAAGATGGTTATAAAACGGCTCCATTTAAATCACAAAATATGGCACTTAACTCTTACATAACAGTTGATGGAAAAGAAATCGGCAGAGCCCAAGGTGTTCAGGCAGAAGCGGCTAATACAATGGCCACTACAGATATGAATCCGATTCTAATTAAACCGACTCGTGAGCAAGAGTCACAGATCGTTGTTCATGGGAAACCATATAAAAATATGGAAGCAGGAAGTTATCGGAAAGATTTCTTTGAAACAGGATTGCAATTGATTAAAGATTCTTATGCAAAGCTTTCAGAAAACTATGAGCGAATAGTTATTGAGGGGGCAGGGAGTCCTGCGGAAATCAATTTAAATGATCGAGAGCTTGTTAATATGCGCGTTGCGAATTTGGCCAATGCTCCGGTTATTTTAGTTGGAGACATTGAAAAAGGTGGCGTTTTTGCTAGTTTAGTAGGTACATTGCAGCTTCTTTCAAAGGAAGACCGTAAAAGGATAATTGGGGTAATTATCAATAAATTCCGTGGTGACGTATCTTTATTAACTCCAGGTCTTGATTGGTTTGAAGAATATACAGGGGTTCCTGTATTAGGGGTGATTCCTTATATTCCGACTCTTACTATAGATGCTGAGGATTCAGTCGCTCTAAATCAATACTCCCATGAAGAGGATCGTACAAAGCCAATTGATGTTGCAGTCATTCGTTATCCGATGATTTCAAACTTTACAGATATTGATCCGTTTATTAGTGAGCCGGACTGTCATGTTCGCTTTATTACAAAGCCGGAGCAATTAAAGCAACCAGATATTATTATTTTACCTGGAAGTAAGAATACGATTGGTGATTTGAGATTTTTAAAAGAAACAGGGTTAATGGATCAAATTATTTCCTTATATAGGAATGGGAAAACAAAACTAGTTGGCATTTGCGGTGGATTTCAAATGTTGGGAGAATCCATCACCGATCCGAATCATATAGAATCAACAATTTCTTTTGAAACAGGCTTGCAGTTATTACCGATCCAAACAACCATTACAAAAGAGAAAACAACGACATTATCAGAGGGCCTTATAAGTTTTACCGGCTTTGATATTCCAGTAAAAGGCTATGAAATACATATGGGACAGTCTACATATGGGAATACATATACTCCTTTGATTTTAATGAATGATAGATCTGATGGTTGTATTAGCACCGATGAGATGGTGATGGGAACGTATTTCCATGGAATTTTCCATAATGATTTATTCCGAGAGCATTTTATTAATGAAGTGCGAAAAAAGAAAGGACTTGAAGCTGTGAGCGGGCGAATTTCTTTTAATCAACTTAGAGAAGACGCCTTTGACCAGCTTGCAAGCCATATACGCAGGTCTGTGAAGTTAGACTATATTTATAAAAAAATGGAAGAATTTCAATCGAGAGGTGTAACGAAATGACAATTTTAACCAAGTATGCAAACATTCCAAACATAGATGCCGAGATGGGGAAAACCGTATTTAACTATATTCAAACTTTAACAAAGCCGGTTGGAAGTCTTGGCAGATTAGAGGAATTGGCAGTGCAGCTAGGAGAAATAACAGGTAATCCATTTCCGACAGTTACTCCCCCGGGAATATTAGTATTTGCGGCTGACCACGGTGTTGCAGTTGAGGGTGTTTCTGCCTATCCAAAAGAAGTAACGGCTCAAATGGCGCTCAATTTCTTAAGAGGTGGAGCGGGAATTAATGTGTTTGGTCGCCAAATAGGTGCAATTCAAAGAATCATCGATATAGGTGTTGCAAGTGCTATAGAGGAAGCGGGAATCATTCAAAAAAAGGTTCGATACGGAACGGGTAACTTTTTGGTGGAAGAGGCGATGACAAGAGTTGAGGCTGAGCAAGCACTTGAAATCGGTTTTGGTCAATGTGAAGAGGTCATCCTAGAGGGTGCTAAATGTATCATCTTAGGTGAGCTGGGCATCGGCAATACAACTACAAGCAGTGCGATGTTAGCAGCCCTTGCCGGAGCAGCCTCAGTAAATGATCTGATCGGAAGAGGAACAGGGATATCGGACGAAAAACTACTCCTGAAGAAACAAGTGATTGAAAAAGCTTTAGCAGAAAGAAAGCCAAATTCAAAGGACCCAATAGATGTTCTTTCAAAGGTTGGTGGACTAGAAATTGCCGGTATGGCTGGGGCGATGCTGGCAGCTGCCCAAAATAGAGTGCCAATTCTTGTTGACGGGTTTATCTCAACTATTTCAGCCTTAGTAGCAAAAGCAATAAATCCGGTCGCCGGGGACTATATGATTGTAGGTCATCGCTCTGCAGAACCAGGCCACTTGCTAGCGCTAAAGCTTTTAGAAAAACAACCTTTAATAGATTTAGGAATGCGATTGGGTGAAGGAACCGGTGCAGCCGTTGCTTTTCCAATTCTTCAATCCGCAACATTAATGGTAAAAGAAATGGCTACTTTCCAATCAGCAGGAGTTTCGGGCAAGGAGTAGGATTATGGGAGAGAGTTTCCTGAAAAATTATCCGATTACCTTAAAGCTCACAGGAAAGCCGGTAGTTGTAATAGGTGGAGGAAAGGTAGCCGAAAGAAAACTACATAATTTACTCGATACGGGTGCTAATATAACGGTTGTTAGTCCAACGATAACGGCGGCTATCCAATCATGGCTAGTAACCACGAAATTGAATTGGAAAAAGAAAAACTATGAAGATGATGATATTAAGGATGCGTTTCTCATTATTGCTGCAACAGATGAAAGGACAGTTAATCATCGAGTTTTGAAAGCTACTAGACCGCACCAGTTAATTAACGTTGTGGATGACCCAGAGGGTAGTAATTTTTTTGTTCCTTCTACATTGCACCGGGGAAAACTATCGATATCAGTTTCAACTTCAGGAGCAAGTCCAGGTCTTTCAAAAAAAATCGTAAAAGAATTGGCTGGTAAATATGATGAGAATTATGTGGAGTATCTTGAGTTCCTTTTTGAAACTCGGAGATACATTCAAAAAAACATCTCGAACCCTGATGTAAAAAGGGAGTTGCTCTCACAGCTCCTTGATGAGCCCTTTACATCTTTATCAAGAGATCAGCAATACGCTAAAAGGGAACAACAAGTAACTAAGTTAATTATGAAAATGAGGGATTTAGAGTGAAGAAAGGCACAGTTTTTCTTGTTGGTGCAGGTCCGGGTGATATAAAACTAATGACTTTGTATGGATTGGAATGTATCAAAAAGGCTGATGTAATTGCATATGATCGTTTAATAAACAAAGAGCTGTTATCTTTCGCAAAAGAGGGTGCGGAGCTTATATACGTTGGCAAGTTACCTGGTAAACATGCATTAATACAAGAAGAGATTCACGATTTATTAATTGAAAAAGCCAAAAGCGGGAAAAGTGTTACAAGATTAAAAGGTGGAGATCCTTGTGTATTTGGACGAGTTGGGGAAGAGGCTGAGGTGTTGGCCGAGCACGGGATCCCGTTTGAAATCGTTCCAGGAGTCACTTCTGGAATAGCCGCTCCTGCTTATGCAGGAATACCGGTGACCCATCGTGACCATGCAACTTCCTTTACGATTGTTACGGGGCACGCTAAGGAAGATAAAGGAATGGCCGGAATTAACTGGTCAGCCTTAGCTCAAGGTAGCGACACCATTGCCTTTTATATGGGAATAGCCAACCTGTCTCAAATTTGTGCTAAACTAATTCAGCATGGTAAAAGTCCAACAACACCTGTTGCTGTGATCCAGTGGGGGACAACAGAATTACAGCATACTGTGACAGGTGATTTATCAACAATAGAGGGAATTGTACATAAAGCCGGAATTAGCCATCCTGCAATCATTGTCGTTGGTGAAGTAGTTAAGTTAAGAGAAAAAATTAAGTGGTTTCAGGAACAAGAGGAAAGAGAGGTTGTAAAATGAGTAAATCTAAGGGATTATTACTAGAATATACAGGTGATGGCAAAGGGAAAACGACTGCGGCCCTGGGCTTGGCAGTTCGAGCCACAGGAAGAGGGAAAAAAGTCCTAATGATCCAATTCATTAAATCACCAGAGCGATCATATGGAGAACAGCTTGCATTAGAGAAAATTGGGATTGAAATTTATCAAAAAGGTTCTGGTTTTACTTGGACAAAGACTCCAGAGGAACATCGTGAAGCGCTAAAAAATGCATGGGCATTTGTACAGGAAAAAGTCTCAAGTAGGTCTTATGATGTGTTAATATTAGATGAGATCAATAATGCTCTTGCGATCGATAGTTTCCCTATTGACGATGTTCTTCCATTAAAGGAGGTCCTTGATTTTATTGAGAAGTATCGCGGAACGATGCATATTGTTTTAACGGGTAGAGCTGCAAAGAATGAAATTATTGAAGCGGCAGATTTAGTCACAGAGATGAAACCAATTAAGCATTATTATGACGAAGGAATTCCGGCTGTGAAGGGAATTGAATTTTAATGTCAACGATTGAAAAACATGGACATGGAGGAGATTTGCTAACGGCACAAAACCTTTTTGGTATTTCGCAAGACCTGCTTCTAGATTTTAGTGCCAATATTAATCCCTTTGGTCCACCCCAAAGCACGATGGACGCAATCATAGATAACTTACATACTATTATTCATTATCCGGATCCGGTTCATCGCCGCTTAAGTTCTAGGCTTGCCGAAAAACTAGATATTTCTGATAAGCAGCTTGTGATTGGAAACGGGGCTGCTGAATGTATGGCACTCGTTCTACTTGCATTTCAGCCAAAAGTAGTAGGCATTGTCTACCCATCTTTTTCAGAATATACAACATTATCTAGTACGTTTGGTGCAAAAATTGAGCCGTGTTTTGGAACTATTGAAAATAACTTTAAACCGGAAATGTCTGATTTAAATCAGTTAATAGAAAAGGTAGATTTAGTTTTTATCGGTCAACCGAATAATCCAACCGGTATTTTATATACAAAAGAAGAGATAAGAAGTTTAGCAATACAAGCTAGGAATACGAATACATATCTTGTTATCGATGAAGCGTTCATTGATTTTGTTCCATCTCAGGAAAATTTTACAATTATAGATGAATTACACCATTTTCCAAATGTTATTATCATAAGGTCAATGACTAAATTTTATGCGATTCCGGGTCTGCGCTTAGGTTATTCGATTTGTTCGGAGGAAGTGGCTCTTCTTCTTAAAAGAAAGCAAGTAACTTGGAGTGTCAATAGTCTTGCCCTTATTGCAGGGGAAGCTTGCCTTCAGGAAAGTGAATATGAAGAAAAAACAATCGAATTTATTGAAAGCGAAAGAGCTTACTTAATAGAAAGACTTGAAAAAGAGTTTTATTTTACGGTATTACCCGGTACCGCTAATTTTCTATTAGTAAGACTTCCTGCTTCAATGACGGCCAATGGATTGCAATCCAAAATGGGGCAGGAGGGAATCATGATTCGTTCCTGCTCAATATACCCGGGACTTTCAGAACAGGATTTCCGTATCGCTGTTCGTACAAGGAAGGAAAATAACCAATTCCTTGAAGTCCTTAAGAAAGTAGTAAAGAATTGGGGCGAAGTTGAATGACAATAACTCTAGTTACTGGAGGGGTTCGCTCAGGGAAAAGTGGATTTGCCGAAACGCTTGCCAAAGAGGTAAGCCCCAATGTTTTATATGTTGCCTTTGGGGTAAGTATTGACCATGAAATGGAACAAAGAATTAATAAACATCAAATTAGGCGTCCAAAGGAATGGGGATTACTGGATGAACCCTACCATCTGCTAAACGGAATTCATATCTATGAATCTTATGATTGTATTCTGATAGATAGTATAGAAACATGGGTATCCAATCAATGTATCCGAATTCCCGAGAAACAACTAAAAAACCCCGAGTATCCAGCTGCTATTTTGCAAGAAACAAAAGAATGGTTAGCTCATATATCTGAGCTCAAACGTTCCATTATTATCGTGACGAGTGAAACGGGATTAGGAGGAGTCGCCATGTCCCCACTTGGACGCTTTTTTCAAGATGTGTTAGGAGAAGTCAATCAACTTATTGCTGAAAAAGCGGACAAGGTGTATGCGGTTATGTCAGGAATACCTGTGAGGATTAAGCCATGTTGAAGCCTTTATTTAGTGCTATAGCTTTTTTATCTAGAATTCCAATTCCTAATATTACTTTTACAAAAGAAGATTGGGAAAAAAGTACTGCCTACTATCCGATTGTCGGTGCTATTATTGGTGTTTTTCTATTATTAGTAGCCAAAGGACTTCACTTTATC
>JAEWMK010000414.1 GCA_023457235.1 Bacillota bacterium | reverse complement strand
AAACTATTTTTGGCTAATCAAGAAAGTGATAAAATTCTAGTAAGGACAGTAATGGGGGAGAAACTAACAGAAGTAACTGTTGGGGATGATCCACTAACGATATTGGAAAGTAAAAAAAGAAACCAATTGTTTGTAATTAATTTCAATGCTCCCGAAATTACTGTTATTGATAGCGGGTCGTATGAAAAAACAAAGGTTATCGATGCAAAGCCTGCCTCTGTAGGTGCCGTACTAATTGAACCATATGATGAACTTTGGACTGGTGGCCATGGGGTTGGTCATAAGACGGAAAATGCAGTAACGGTTTATTCATTGGATACTGGGGAAATCAAACAAGAAATTAAGGCGCCGATTATGCCGGTAGACTTGGAGAAATGGGGTGACTATGTTTTTGTCGTCAGTCATGGCTCCAATGAACTGCGAAAAATCAATATTCAAACAAAAGAAGTTGTCGCTGTGAAGGAAATCGGCGCCAATCCATTTAAAATCTCGATTATTAATAATTTAATTTATATTCCAAGCTATGATAGCAATGAAATTATCGTGGTTGATCCTACTACGATGGAAATCGTGGATACGATTCAAGTTGGAAAGGGACCTTTCCAAATCCTGTTTAACTTTATTCAGCAGAAGCCCGTTGCTGAATAAAGTTAAAGCCTCCGGCGGATGCCACAGATTTTTAAAGGTAGTTTTTCGAGCATAAGATCAAAGACTAAGAACGCCACATCCTGTGGCAACGTCTTTGTGACCCACATCGTGTGGGCCTAAAAAATCTGGGCGCAAATACGCCAAGGCGCATTTGATAAGAGAGGTGTGAGAAAATGAGTAAAGGTTTAGTTTTAATCGTTGATGATGAGGCGGATATGAGACGTCTTATTCGCATGTATCTTGAAAAAGAAGGCTATGCTTGCGTTGAAGCAGAGGATGGTCAGGTTGCTCTTGATCTATTAAAATCACATACTTTTGATTTAATTATTTTGGATGTTATGATGCCAAAGGTCGATGGACTTACATTACTTATGAAAGTAAGAGAGCACTCTTCCGTACCGATTATATTTCTAACAGCAAGGGGAGATGAATGGGACCGGGTTTATGGCTTGAAGCTGGGGGCAGACGATTATATCGTAAAACCATTTAGCCCGAATGAATTAATTGCGAGGGTGGATGCCGTTCTTCGTCGCGCGAATCCGATTGTACGTGATGATGAGGAGACTCTATCCTTTGGGCCGATTCAACTAAATATTAAAGGCAGACAAGTTTATCTTGAAGGTGAACTCATTAACTTAACGTTGAAGGAATATGAACTCCTCTTGTTCTTCTGCCGCCATACTGGACAGGCACTAAGTCGTGAACAGCTATTAGAAAATGTATGGGGCTTTGATTATGTTGGTGGTGTCAGAACGGTGGACACCCATATTAAAACGCTCCGATTAAAACTGAAGAGCCATGGCAATCTAATTCAAACAGTTTGGGGCATTGGATATAAATTTGAGGTTTAAAAAATGGATAAAATTTCTCTTTCTCTTGAACAGAAATTGTGGATTATCGTCAGTATCGTTATGTTGACCGGGATCGCTGTTTCCTATGGTATGTATCATTATTTATATAAAAAAATATATGTCGAAGACATCGAGGCCAATCTCAGACAGGAAGGATTTCAACTGGCTAGTGAATATAAAGGCGGAGAGTTAACCCCTGAACTTCAGGAGAAGATTGAATGGTATAACAGCATTTCCCGATCTGATGTGGTCATGGTGAACGATCCAAAGGAATTAAGTGCCTGTCTACCTTTCGATGTCAATCATGAGTCCCTAATTGGAGCAGAGGATCGGGAACGATTAATTAATGGTGAAAGTGTCACAAAAATTGGTTATGAAAAACAATTTGACAGGAATATAATGGGCGTCATTGTGCCGCTTCTTGATGAAAAGAGATTGAAGGGAATTATCTATCTTTATATTCCGCTGGCCACTCTTAATGAGGTTTTTGAAGAGGCCAGCCTCATCATTACGATTATTAGTCTAATCTTTAGCTTATTCGCACTTCTCTTTGGAAAGAGAATTGTGAAAAAATTAACAACCCCGTTAAACGAAATGGAACGGGTAGCGTACCAAATGTCAAAGGGAGATTATAGCGAGAAGGTTCATGTTCGCTCCAATGATGAGATTGGTAGGCTTGGTATGGCCTTTAATCAAATGTCTGAAGCGATTAAAGAAGAGGACGAACGAAGAAAAGAATTTTTGGGGAATGTATCCCATGAACTTAGGACGCCAATCAGTTACATCAAAGGGTATAGTGAGGCCATTTTAGATGGGACGATTTCTGAAAAAGAAGAGGCCGTCAAGTATATGCAATTAATCAACCGTGAAGCTGGTAGAATGCAGCGGTTAGTCCATGATTTGCTTGATTTAGCCCGGTTGGAAAAGAAATCACTGCCGATGGAGATCCAGCCGATTGCTCTTGCCCAATTAATTGAGGAGTCGCTTGAGAAATTTTAACCGTTTTTACATGAGAAAAAGCTAACCTTTGAGAAAAAACTGGATCCTGATGTCATCATTATGGGGGATCAGGATCGAATCGAACAGGTTATTCTAAATATCATGGATAATGCAGTACGCTATTCACCCGAAAACTCATTTATTCGGGTTTCATTGGAAAAATCTAAAGGCAATACTTGCATGATTGCAATAAAAGACAACGGGATCGGAATTCCGAAAAAAGATCTTCACCGCATCGGGGAACGATTTTTCAGAATTGATAAAGCAAGAACGCGTGTCTATGGCGGTACAGGATTAGGAATCGCGATTGTCCAAAAAATTGTGCAGCTTCATGAAGGTAATTTTTATATAGAAAGTGAAGAAGGCGTTGGCACAACGGTTTTTATTAAATTTCCTACCATATAATTATGCATATGTGTGATAAAGTTCATTTTTCATGATAATCAATCAGAGTATTCTTATGGTATCCGGTCTAGATAATTAGCTGACCTTTTCTATAAGAAGGAGTTGTTGCAAATGAGTGAAGTCAAAGGAAAAAGTTTATGTGAACCGCTAGATCAGCTAAAGAGTACACATGGTTTACTTTTAGGTCAAATGAAAAAGATTTCCCAATTAGTACGGGAAATACAACAAGGTTCCTTTGACACAGAATGGGATGGAAAATGGTTTGAATTATATCAACATGTTGTTACGTTTTTCGCGCATTTGAAAATTCATTTATATAAAGAAGAGCATTTCCTTTTTCCAATCATGGAACAATATTATGATGATGAAGATAACGTGTTAATGGTAATGGACCATGAGCATAAAACAGTCGAACAAAAAATTGTCCAGTTCATGGAGACATTTGAAAAACGGAAAACGCCATTTAGTCCAATTGAGGCATTATCACTTTTATCCTGTATTGAATTTGCGTACACAACACTTATTGACCATTTTCATAAAGAGGAAAAAATACTTTTTCCATTTGCTGAAAAACATTTAGTAGAGTGTGAAAAAGAAAAATTATCAAGCAAAATGAAAATTTTCAAATAGATAGTAACCAAACCTACTGGAAATACTGAGTACCAGTAGGTTTTTTATATTAAATAATTATTAGTTTCAAAAATATATTCGATATTTTTCCCGTTTTTGATATAATTGGTCTCAAAACTATATAAATCTAGGGAGTGTCACTCACCATGAATCAAAAAGAAATTGAGATTCTAGAGATTCTTGAAAAGAATGGCCGTTTAGCAATTGAAGATCTTGCGAAGATGGTCGACCTAACGGTTAAAGAAACAGAAGAAATTATTGAGAAAATGGAGAACGGACAAATTATTCTTAAGTATTTGACCGTAATTGATTGGCAGAAGGTAGAAGCGCGTGATCCGGGTGTTACAGCGATGATTGATGTAAAAGTAACTCCGAAAAGAGAAAGAGGTTTTAACGAAATCGCCGAAAGAATTTATCGTTTCCCAGAAGTTCAGTCAGTATACTTAATGTCTGGTGCCTACGATTTATCCGTTGTCATCGAAGGAAAGTCTTTGCATGATGTATCTCGTTTCGTGTCTGAAAAGCTTTCAGCATTAGATTCTGTCGTTTCAACAACAACACATTTCATCATGAAAAAGTACAAGCATGATGGAACAATTTTTGGTGATGACGAGAAAGATCGTAGGATTGTGGTGACACCATGACCAACGGACAGCAATATTTATCAGAAAAAGTAATCAACCTTAAGCCCTCTGGAATCCGTCGTTTTTTTGACCTAGCTTCAGGTATGGAAGGGGTTATTTCTTTGGGGGAAGGTGAGCCAGACTTTGTTACATCATGGGCCATCCGTGAAGCCAGTATTCTATCATTAGAACAAGGTTACACGGCCTATACGGCTAACGCAGGTTTAATTGAACTTCGCCGGGAAATTAGCAAATATATGAAAAATCGTTTTGAAGTCAACTATTCTCCAGAGGAAGAAATCATAGTTACAGTCGGTGCAAGTCAAGCATTGGATTTAGCCGTCCGTGCGACGATTAATCCTGGTGATGAAGTGATCATTGTAGAACCAAGCTATGTTGCCTATGCTTCAATTATTCAACTTGCAGGCGGTATACCTGTGCCTGTACAAACAACCGCTGAGAATGAATTCAAGCTGCAGCCGGAGCAAATTGAGGAAGTCATTACACCAAGAACAAAAGCGATTTTGATTTGTTCACCAAACAACCCAACAGGCTCGATGTTAGTAAAATCAGAGCTTGAAAAAATTGCTGATATCGTGAAAAAGCATGATTTAGTTGTTTATTCAGATGAAATCTATGCAGAATTAAGCTATGAAGACGGATATGCAAGTTTTGCATCAATAGATGGTATGTGGGAGCGGACCATTGTCATCAATGGTTTTTCGAAAGGATTTGCAATGACAGGCTGGCGTTTAGGCTTTGTCTGCGGCCCAAGCGTATTTATCCAAGCAATGCTGAAAATCCATCAGCACACCATGATGTGTGCCCCTACAATGGCTCAGCATGGAGCAGTTGAAGCGCTGAAAAATGGCATGGATGATGTCGCCCATATGCAAAAAAGCTATCTGCAACGCCGCAATTATTTTGTTAAATCCCTTAATGAAATAGGGCTTGACTGCCATATGCCTGGGGGAGCATTCTATGCTTTTCCATCGATCAAAAGGACAGGCTTAACATCTGAGGAATTTGCCCAAAATCTATTAATGGAAGAAAAGGTCGCTGTTGTACCTGGTGATGTATTTGGTGCAAGTGGGGCGGGCCATATACGCTGTTCCTATGCGACTTCCATGGAACAGTTAAAAGAAGCGATTAAACGAATGAAACGTTTTGTTGAAAACCTACAAGTAAAAGTATAATGAACAGCCCGGGAGCAATTTCCCGGGCTGTTTTTATACTTGGATAATCCCTAGTGCATGTAGGAACACAATTACGATTCCGATTGGCACCAAATACCGAATCGACCAGTACCATATAGTAAATAGCTTTGTACTCGCGCTTGATGCTCGCAGCAGTTCTTCCTTTAGAACAGCTTTGGGTATTCTTAAGCCAACAAAAAGGGCTATTAAGAGACAGCCAGTTGGCAGAGCAATATTGCTTACAAAATAATCGGACAGGTCAAAAATAGTTTTATTGAATAAAGGTTTGACGTCTGCAAGAATGCCATTGGAAAGGGCTGCTGGTATTCCTATTAAAAATACAAAAATTCCTGCTAGCCATGCTACTTTTTTGCGCTTTGAAGAGTCATCTTTAGCAATGGTAGCAACAATAATTTCTAAAATTGAAAAGGCAGAAGTTAATGTTGCAAATAAAAGTAAAATCATAAAGATCGCAAAGAAAATACTTCCATAAGCAATTTGCTGAAAAACAGCAGGGAATATAATAAAGACTAACGAAGGTCCGCTGTCCGGCTTGAAGCCAAGTGCGAATACAGCCGGGAAAATAGCAAGTCCTGCTAATAATGAAATAAAAATATTCAAGCTAACAATCGATGTAACAGAGCGTGGTAAGCTCTCCGCCTTAGAAAGATAAGACCCGTAGGTGACCATAACGGAAAGCCCGACACTTAACGCAAAGAAGGACTGACCAAGAGCCATAATGAATGTTTTAGAAGTAATTTCGTGCATGTCCGGCATTAGAAAGAATTTAATACCTTCCATTCCACCTTCTAGCGTAACGGAACGAATAACTAATATGATGAAAAGGATGAATAAAGAGGGCATCATATATTTATTTGCTTTTTCAATTCCATTTTGGATTCCACCCTGAACGACGGCGATTGTCATGATAAGGAAAATAAGCTGTGTAATCGTTACTTCCCAGGGATTTGAAATGATTTGACCAAACAATTCACCATATTGTTCATTTGATAAATGGCTCAATTCACCTGTCAGGCTTCTGACCATATAAGAAATAATCCATCCGCCCACAACACTATAAAACGACAATAAAACAAACGAGGAAATGACCCCAATCACCCCAACCAGATGCCAAGGCGTATTCGGAGATAGCTTTTTATAAGCTGTGATCGCATCCTTCTGAGTGCTTCTTCCAATAATAAATTCTGCGAATAACATCGGTGCACCGAAGAATACAGTAAATAAAATAAAAATTAAAAAGAACACACCCCCACCATTCGTGCCGGCCATATAAGGGAATTTCCAAATTGCCCCGAGCCCGATCGCTGAGCCCGCAGCCGCTAATATAAAACCTATTTTAGAAGACCATTGTTCGTGGTTTTGTTTTTCCATGATATCACCCATCATTCTTTTTCGCTTTTACTATAATAGTGGAAAATGTCGAATAAAGAAAGTTTAACATTATTCAACAGAAAATCGCTGCTGAATAATGTTAAAGCCTCCGGCGAGCCTTGCGATTTTCGGAGGTAGTTTTTCGAGCAAGCTCGAAAAAATCTGGCCAGCAAATACGCCAAGGCGCATTTGATTAATAAAATTTATTTACTTTGTATAAGATAATAGTGTAAATAGCGTTGTTTTTGATTATATAGGCCGTTTATGATATACTTCTTTAATGCGCAGAAAAAATGTATAAATTAGGAGTGTTTCCATGTCAGAAAAGTATGAAGTTGGTCGTGAATTAACAGGAAAAGTAACAGGTATTCAACCTTACGGAGCGTTTGTTGCCCTTGATGAGAATACACAAGGTTTAGTTCATA
>JAEWMK010000413.1 GCA_023457235.1 Bacillota bacterium | reverse complement strand
GTTGATGGTGATAGGACCTCAATCACTAATTCCGGAGCACCGATGATATTTTTCTCACCAATTTTACTTTCGTCACATACTACAATTAAATCCGGTTGGACCCAATCTTTAATATCCTTATCCTTTGTTTGCTTATTGGCGAACAAACAAACATCAATTGGGGCGGGAAAGGCTACACATTTTTTATCTCGTAAAAATAACCCGAATTCTGTCGTTAATTCAGTAATTATATTTTGGTGCAGTGGTGTAGGAGATGGTGACATATTGATTATTACACCGTCAATTACTTCACATAAAACATCATCATCCCATGATAAATAATCAGCGTATGAATAGCTTTTTGATTGATGTGGAATTGCCATATCATCACCTCGTTGTTTACTTATCCCTTATTATACCATTTATTGGATTGGGATATCTACAAACATGGTACTTATCGTTTATTTGCCTTCATAAATCAGGTTGGGTTAATTCTCTTCATGTCTAATTTCATTTTTATTTTTATCAAAAAGAATATTTATATAATCACGTCTTGAATATAAGATTCGATAAATAGATACATAGACATCATCATTTTTATAAAAAACAATGTAACTCCCGCAAATCAAATACCTATAATCCGTTGGGATATCAACCTTGGACGATAATTTTATTCCTAGTAACGGAAACTCTTTTAGTTTTTCGTAACATCCCATAATATTTGTAATCAAATCAACTGCCGCAATTGAATTATCAAACTCTTTTGTAATATATGCTTTGATATCATGCAAATCCTGCATGGCAACGGGATTTATTCTTATTTTGCATAAAAATTAGACTTCCAGATTTCTTTTAACTTGTTCTTCGCTTAGCCATTCATCTCCCGTTTTAATGGCCCTCTCAGCTTCCATAAGTTTAGAAAGCAATTTAATTGTAGCTTGATTTTTTTCATACTCTTCAATATCAAGAATTGCAAATTTACCCCGGCCATTTTTGGTTAAAAAGACTGGATCACCAACGGAGACATCCTTTAAAACATCATTATAATTTCTTAAATCAGAAACAGGTTTAATATTTGGCATAATATCAACTCCTTTGTTGATTTTATTATACATAAAATTATAAGACTAATTTAACAGCGAATTTAAGTTTGTGATGAAATTCAACCCAGTTTCAAGTGTTTAAATTAAGCGAATGCGTGATACAATGGAAAAAAATACATAAAGTGCAAATAAAGGCTAGCAAGGAGTTGGAGCTGATGTTTTCAGTGATAGACTCTGTGCGAAAGGAGCATGAAATGGAAGGAAATAAAAATAAGGATCAAAAGAATAATTTCACAGGAATAGCGACATTAAAGGAAGGGCTGTCTGCATTAAAAGTCGCAGAACTTCAAGACATTCGGAAAAAACTGCAAATCAAAAATATTAGTTCCTTAAAAAAGACAGAGTTAATTCAATATTTGGCAGAGGGAATCCCTTTACTTCTTAGAATTATTATCAGCCAATTCGATGAGAGGCGGTTATTTTTAATAAAAAGTATCATTACCAATAATGGAGTCATTAGTGCAAAAAATATAGAAATAGAGGAGATGGAGTATTTCTATAAAACTGGTTTTATGTTTACTAGTTTTCAGAATGGAAATCCAGTCGTTATGATTCCTATGGAATTATTGCCTTCTCTAGGGGAGATTATTCAAGATGAGACGATACTTGCAGATGTTAAGCGAAATACGGAATGGATTAAGTTAACCCGGGGCTTACTCTATTATTATGGCATAGTGCCGCGTGACAAGTTATTGAATTTAGTTGAAAAATATACACCTGTTCGTTCTGATTTCCTGGCCTTTAATTATGTTATTTTTGATGCGATGGAATACTACCAGGAAATTTTTATTGATAGGTACGGCTATTCATACTGGGAAGTGATGGATCCTTTAGTTATTTTAGAGGAGCAGGCATCCAGGGGGAATATTGCCTACTATTCTTTCTCGAGGAAACAACTCCTTGAAGCCGGTGAAACGAACTATGTCGAGCATCCAAAGGGCTATTCCCAACTATTATCGCTATTTACGAAGGAGTATCGAATGCCTCAAGAAGAGGCGGTGGCTCTTATCGAGGACTGTATTATCCATGTAAAAATGGGTATTCAACCTAGTCAGCTTCTTCAGCATTTACAGATGCAACTGACATTCGAAAGCTTAGAAGCTGTGCAAAGGCTGATGGATGCCGTTGTTACGCTTATGAATAATACGAGACAATGGTATTTAAAGGGATATACATCAGAAGAACTATTCAAATGGGAGAAGAATTCATTACAGCCTTTGCCCAACAAAAAAGGGGAGGTCATTAGTCTCCAAACTCGTCAAAAGGTTGGCAGAAATGATCCTTGTCCGTGTGGGAGCGGAAAAAAGTTTAAGAAATGTTGTGGGGATTGAGAATCAACGGGGGTATATATATGTCAATGGACCTTAATAAACTGCGTTCAATAGCGAAATCTATCGTTGTGATTCCGGAGCATTATCAACTTGTAATGGAGGATAGCATCCCTATTGGTGATGAAAAAGAGCGTTGTTTCATCTGGGAGGACCCAGAGAATGATGATAATAAGATTGAAGTCACTCTTGATTTACAAACAGGGCAACTCATAGGGCTAGATATTGATGAGGAGAAAGAAGAAGGTGTTGGATATGTTTGCGACGAAGCCGATGAAGCCGATGAAGCAAAACAGGTTGCTAATTCCTTCCTCTTAAAACAAAATCCAAATCATGCTTTGTATAAATGGGTCCATATCGAAAAAGGCCGAAATAATTACTATATCACTTATCAGGAGGAAGTTGGTGGACTGCCACTGCCTTATACAGGGTGTGAAGTAACGGTTAATGACAAACGGAGTATTAGTAGATATCATTTGAATGAAAACTTGTCCGGAGCTATTAACAGACCTTCATGGCCATCGGCTATCATTGCTGCGGATACTGTGAGAGATAAAATACTAGACGAAACATGGATGCAGTTAACGATTTCGACCTTGCATTCATCTATATACGAGATTAAAGAAACGGAGGATGAATATCGTCTTGTTTACGAACCGATTCCGGAATTTCGCGTAATTGATGCTGTTAAACGGTTGCGGTATATCGATGCTTGTAGCGGGGAATTGATTTGGGACAAGAAAATGTCGTTGCTTTAAGACTAGAAAATTATTTCTAGGGGGTTTTTAGTTTTATTAAGCTCGGTGCGCATGAAATACAAGAAATGAAGTTGGATTTTGGAAACTTAGATGATTGGGGTATCAATGGCCTCATAGGGCTTGATATCTTAATGAATGGAAAATTTATTATTGATTTGGAAAAATTGGAATTAGTTCAAAATCATTAAAAACGACAAGTGATAACCACACTTGTCGTTTTTGCTTTTGTAGGCTACTTCCATAAAAAATACATATTGCAAGAAACACCTATTAATCATATTGTAAAAGTTAAGGAAATAAAAATTAGTTTTAGAAGTAACTATAACGTAAAGGGTGGTTGCTTTGAAAAAAGTGAATTTTAAAAAGCGATATTTGTTGTTACTCCTGTTTTCCGTTGCTGTCTTGTTTTCGATTTATGGATATAACAAAAGCGTACCAGCAGGATTGTCTTTTGAAGGACAGGAACATACAGCGTATGATGTTGATTTTTTATATGATTTAACATACCTAAAGGATGGAAAGCGGAATAGTGAACAAGTAATTTTCGAAAATATTATTAAAACAATTGAGGAAGCAGAGCAATTTATCGTTATCGATATGTTTTTATTCAACGATGCTTATGATAAAACAGAGCAATATCCGGGTTTAACGGAGCAATTAACAACGGCACTTGTTGCTAAACAAAAGGAAAATCCGCAAATGGAAATTACATTTATAACAGACGAAATGAATAGCTTTTATGGATCCTATTCTACAAAATATATAGATCAATTGGTTGAAAGTGGCGTAAATGTAGTTTATACAGATTTAAATAAATTACGAGATTCTAACCCGGCTTACTCCGGTTTTTATCGAGCATTTATTGGTTGGATTGGAGATTTTGAGAATGGCTGGCTTCCTAACCCTTTTAGTGAAGATTCACCGAAGGTAGAATTAAGATCGTATGCCAAATTGCTGAATTTTAAGGCTAATCATCGAAAAGTCATTGCAACTGAAAAACAAGCGATCGTGACATCAGCGAACCCACATGATGCCAGTGGTTATCACTCAAATATTGCCTTTGTAGTGAAAGGGAACATAATTGAGGATATTGTGAATTCGGAAAATCATGTAGCGGTAATGTCCGATGAAAAGTATGAACCTCGTGCTGTTGCTGTAATAGCGAGTAGGGAAATCGATGACAATAACAATGATCCAAAGGCACTCAATCAAAGTGACAGTGTGAATGCAAGCTTGATAACGGAAGGGAAAATAAAAAAACACATCCTTCAGGTCCTTAATGAGACAGACAAAGGGGATGAAATTAAGCTTGGCATGTTTTACCTTTCAGATCGGGATGTTATTCAATCATTAATTGACGCTGCTAATAGAGAAGTTTCTGTTCAAATCGTATTAGATCCAAACAAAGATGCATTTGGGATGGAGAAAAACGGGATCCCGAATCGTCCTGTTGCGAGTGAATTATTAGAAAAAAGTGATCAAAAAATTCAACTGAAATGGTATGATACCCACGGTGAACAATACCATACTAAGCTACTTTTCATTAAAAAAGCTGAAGAGAGTATCATCATCGGCGGCTCCTCCAACTTCACAAAACGAAATATCGATGATTTTAATTTAGAGACAGATGTAAAAATTATAGCCAAAAATAATCACGCAATTGTCACGGAAGTAGATAACTATTTTACAAGAGTTTGGGAAAATAAAGACGGTATATACACAGCATCTTATGAAAAGTACAAGGATGAATCGGCACTGAAATATTGGGTTTATCGGTTTCAAGAGTGGAGCGGATTGTCTACGTTTTGATGATTCGACTCATTAGGGGGATAAGGGATGGAAGGTTTAGATCAATTAATAAATTACATTCTTGCTGCAATTTTCGGGCCGATCATCTTTTTGTTTTTTTCTGGAATTATTATTTTACTGTTATTTCCGATTCACTTTATCTATGGCTTTGCCTTGCAATTAATTGCAAAGAAACAACTAATTGGGAGTAGATGGTTGTGTTGGTTGCCGGTAGGTAATCTGTATATCCATGGACGAATTATTAATCTTGCTTTTCCGAAAATTTATGCACATTGGTTATTGCCATTGTTAGTGGTTGGATTATTTCTTTCTAAATATCAGGAATTAGCATTATTAATTTTCGGATTAGCATCTATTATTTTGTTGGCGATGTTAACAATAAAGCGAAAGGTTGTTTTTATTCTTTTTGTACTGTTATCATTAATGTCATTCTTTATCCTAACGCCATTATTAATGCTAATTGTAAATGAAAATGAGATAAATACTGAATTATTCAGAAAAGGAAAACATATTTAAGGTGGAAAGTTGTGTTATCGTAGGAGTATTAAGAAAGAACAAGTTGCTTTAATGTAAAATTCAAAATGACTACTTCCTATTTACGAAATAGGGGGAGTCATTTTTGATGTCTAGGTTACCTACTTCTTCGGTCCCCTCGATACATATGGATTATCCCTAATCCAAAAGCGCCACGGATAATCTTTTGCTTCGCCAGTATTTTCAATCCCAATTCGTTTTCCCTGCTCAACCGCATCAGCGTCTGGAACGAAACCATCAGCAATCAGGAGAGGAGGCCTCATGAAAGAATGCCCATAGTCCTCCATACTGATACCTAAAGCTTTCGTAAGTTTCCCCGGGCCATTGGTAAGATTTTTTAAATCCTCCATCTTTCTTCTTTTTTTCATCAACTCAATTCCGCGATAAGGTTCAACAGCGCGAATAAGTACGGCTTCTGGTGCATCTATTTTTCCACTGACAACATTCACTAAACAATGTGTATGCATTTGGTATGTATAAGCG
>JAEWMK010000412.1 GCA_023457235.1 Bacillota bacterium | reverse complement strand
TTTATCGGGATTGTCATGCTTAGCTTGGTGGTAGCGTATATGGTTGCAAATCTACTCTATCAAAATAGAATTCATGAATATGTTCAAGACCTCCTATTTGAAAACGCTGAGAAAATGATTCATGCTTACCATTCAACTCCTACTGTCGAATTAATTCCTTTTATCCAAAATTTTAACGGAATGACAGGGACTAAATTGCAGCTTTTTGATCAAAATTTAATTCCTCTTCTAGAAGAGAAAGAGGAACCGGTGGAGATTGAAGCAAAACATATTGAGGATGTCTTAGCGGGTGGATCTGCTGAACATATTCATACAGGAAAACACATGCTTCCCATCGTCGGAGTACCTTTACAAGTGGAAGGGAAACCTTATGCTTTATTCTTAACCGTGAAGCCCAATAGTGCAGAAGGGGAGATCATGAATTCCATTCATCTGATGTATGTGATCATCCTCTTTTTCGGCAGTTTCCTCATCCTTATTGCAGCTCGTTTTTTAGTACGCCCCATTGTTCAATTAACAGAGGCTACAAAAAGGATGGCAAAGGGCCATTTTGATTTCGAAATCCCAACCAAACGAAAAGACGAAATTGGGGAATTGAGCAGAAGTTTTAATGATATGGCCAAAGAGCTTGGTAAACTTGATCGGATGCGGCAAGAGTTTGTAGCAAATGTGTCACATGAAATTCAATCACCGCTAACATCTATTACTGGATTTTCGAAAGCATTAAGGCAGAAGAAACTAACTGAGGAAAACCAAGATCATTACCTGGCGATTATTGAGGAAGAGAGGGAAAGATTATCAAGATTAAGCCGAAACCTCCTCCGTTTATCCTCCTTACAGCATGAACAGGCCAAGTTGACCTTGAATTCTTACCGACTGGATGAACAACTAAGAAACGTGATCATCGGCCTTGAGCCGCAGTGGAATGCGAAGAAAATGGATTTAGTGGTTGATTTGGATACGATGATAATTCAGGCAGATGAAGACCTTTTGAAACAAGTTTGGATTAATCTGTTGAATAATGGAATTAAATTCACTCCCGAACACGGCAAATTGATTATTCGTGGAAAAAAAGCCGATGGTAAGGCTGTTGTTTCCATTATTGATAATGGAATTGGAATTCCAGAGGAAGAGCGTTCAGACATATTTAAACCGCTTTATAAAGTAGACAAATCTCGAAATTCTTCTGTGAAGGGAAATGGTCTAGGTCTTTCAATTGTAAAACAAATTGTAGATCTTCATGGTGGGGAAATTGGAGTATCAGGAAGAACTGATAGTACTGGAGCCATCTTTACCATATATATTCCTGTCGATCAAAAATAGAAAAAGCCTATTTTAGGAGATCAGAATGTATAAAATTTGGCGCTTTGTAATCCAGCTCCAGCACCCAGCACCTCACTCAACTTCCTTCTCCTCCGTACGATAAGTCAACATCGACTCGTTTCACTCGTCGTGTTTCCTTTATCTCCTGCGGATCAGTCCAGTTTCGGATGGTGCTAAACAGGGCGCTTGCACCTTTTGTTCAATTTTTTTCTTCTGTTCATATTGAGTTCATATTGGTGTTTTATATTACCAACAAGGAATTCAAATAAACCATTTGACGGAGGAAAGAAAATGATGAAGTTCATATTGCGTGTTATTCTATATG
Source organism: Bacillota bacterium (assembly GCA_023457235.1). Classification (GTDB taxonomy): domain Bacteria; phylum Bacillota; class Bacilli; order Bacillales; family Bacillaceae_J; genus Schinkia. The sequence continues at coordinate 14,740 of JAEWMK010000412.1, read as the reverse complement.
TTGGAGTGTTTGTTTTGTTGTTCGGAGGGGTAGGGTTTGCAGGATATCAAAATTCATATAAACATTTTTGGGGTTCAGTATACGAAGGTTCCTTTCCATCCTTTGAAGACATATCAGTCCCAGAACATGATCCAAATAAGCCGACAGTAGCAGTGATGTTAGGAGATAGCTCTACAGCCACAGAAATCTTTGATTTTCTCATTCCTTATGAGTTGTTTGCAATGACAGAAGCTTACAATGTGTATGCAGTGGCTTCAGATGAAAAGGTAAAATCATTAACAGGTGGCTTAGAGATTGTTCCACATTATACCTATGAGGAATTGGATATGTTATTAGAGAAAAGTCCAGATATGATTGTTGTTCCTTATATGGAAATTGTGGATGAAGAGAGCTATAAACCAGTAAGAGAATGGATTCAAAAGCATGCTGATACTTCGATCATTAGTATTTGTGGTGGATCGATGAATGTTGCAGATGCTGGATTATTAGAAGGAAAGACAGCGACTTCCCATTGGCAAATATCTAACGCCCTAAAACACCTATTTCCTGAAACAAATTGGAGATATGACCGCCGCTATGTAGATTCTGGAAATATTGTGACTTCAGGTGGTCAAACAGGTGGTTTCGATGCCGTGCTTTATGCGATTTCACAAGATTTAGGTGAAGAAATGGCTGATAAAATAGCAGAACAAGTGAAATATCCAACTTATTATTTTGTAAAAAATCCAGTAGTGGAACCATACGCTATTGATGTTAAATTTGCCACTTATGTCACGAACTATGCATTTCACTGGAACAAAACAAAAGCTGGAGTGTTGTTGTACAACGGTATGGAGGAAATGGCTTTATCCTCTATATTTGATACATTCGCCGATACGGGTACAACGAACATCTATACAATTTCAAATTCAGATCAACCCATTGTGACAAAACATCACCTTAACTTAGTGGCAAGATACCATTCATCCAATTCACCGAAATTAGACCGAATGATCATTACAGGTACGGAAGCTTCGACCTTAGCAGCAGATGATGTTCATCATTGGCAACAAGAGGGGGAGGCAGAAGAATTAGTTTACATGCATAGTAATGCTCCTGATAGATTTGTCTTCTCTGCTCCACTTGAGGAGTTGGCTATGCAAGAGGATCTTCTTACAGCACAGCATGGTATCAAGCGATTCGAATATCGTGCAAATGACTTAACCCTTGAAGGGAAATCATTCCCAATTGGAACATATTTGAATATGGGACTGATGACGATCCTTTCCATCCTTGCTGCTTATTTAGTAGATAGAAGATTTATTATGAAAAAGAAGACAATTAATGGTGCAAAGGAAGTTGATTGGGGATGATAATATGAACATTAGAGTAAATAAAGAAACTGAAATTGAAAGACTAGTTGAAATATGGTATGAAGGCTCGTTAATAGCGCATGATTTTATTGATAAGGATTATTGGAAATCACAGCGAAAAGAAATGAAAGAAAAATATCTTCCAATGTCCGAAACTTACGTTATAAGTGATAAAGGAATAATTGTAGGATTCATTTCGATGGTAAACAATTATTTGGCTGCATTGTTTATTGATAATAAACACCAAAGTAAAGGATATGGAAAAGAATTATTAAGATTTATAAAAGAGCAACGGGAAAATATACAATTGAAGGTTTATAAGAAAAACGACAAAGCAGTTCATTTTTATCTAAAAAATGGTTTTGCAAAAATAGAGGAACTTTTAGACGGACAGACTGGAGAAAAGGAACTTTTAATGGAGTGGAAGAAAACCAACTCTTGAGTTTAGTGGGACACGGGGTCGGGAACTGTGTCCCATTTATACTGCGCGAAAATGGAGTTTAATATTAAACAAGTGTTAAAATGAAGGAAATATTAAATCTATGGATGAAGTGGTGAACCAAATGGAAACGATTAAGAACATTTATTGCGTTGGAAGAAATTATAGAGCCCATGCAAAAGAATTAAACAACCCTGTCCCTACATCCCCATTTTTGTTTTCTAAGCCAACGCATGCAGTTGTGGAAGCGGATGGACAAATAGTAAGTCTGCCTGGAGATAGGGGCTCCGTCCATTATGAAGTGGAATTAGTGCTTCGTATCGGAAAATCATATAAAGAAGGTATGACAGTTGATGAAATTGTTGATGGTATGGCAATCGGCATAGACCTTACATTGCGGGATGTTCAGGATGTTTTAAAGGAAAAAAGATATCCTTGGTTACTTGCTAAAGGCTTTCCTAATTCAGCTATTCTATCTCAATTTATCGATTTTCCTGGCGAAGAAGTATGCCAGAAGACTAATTTTTCTTTATTAAAAAACGGGCTTAAAGTGCAAGAAGGCAATATTCAAAGTTTAATCTTTGATTTTCAAACATTAATCGATTTTTGTGCAAAACATTTTGGGCTGGGAAAAGGGGATATTATTTTTACCGGTACGCCAGAAGGGGTTGGTCCTTTAGCGAATGGGGATGAGCTTACTTTGGTATGGGGTGAAGCTGTCCTTGGAAGATCAAAAGTAAGCATAGAATAAAGTAATAGACCGCAACATCCTAAAATTCAGAATCGGGAAGATACCATTGGTACGACTCGGTTCTTTTTTATTAGAAACCACCGTCAAATTAGTAGTAATGTGAAACCATCTCCAATTAATAACGTATAGTTTATTAAATAATTAATTAATTAATTAATTCGGAAGGATTATTTTGAATATTAATCATGAAGGGGAGATTATATGGAAAACGATTGGGATATAGCGATTGATTCTCTTTCTAAAATTACTGTTTTTTCAAATCCAAATAATGAGCCTGTTACCATAAGTGGTGATGCTGATGATTTGAAGTGTATAGGTATGGGGACAGATGCGGCCGTTTTCCAATCTTTAAACGCCCCAGCCTTTGCATTTAAAAAATATGCTAAGGACAAAGTAGCTAAAGTAAAGGTTGAAGCAAATGTTTATCAGATATTAGGAGATTCACCTTTCTTTTCAACATGTTTTGCTTCTTACGACGAATACCTCGTTTTAAGCTACGAGGAAGGAAAAACTCTTTTTGACTGCGTTCTACAAGGAATTCACATTCCAGAACAGGTTATAAATGACGTGGAGGATGCAAGAAAATACGTTCGTGCAAAGGGGCTTAACCCACGTGATATCCATTTGAAAAATATTTTACTACAAAACGGAAGAGCAAAAATACTGGATGTCTCTGAATACATCCTACCAGGTAATGATTTCAGGTGGGAGCATCTGAAAAAAGGATATGAACAACACTATCATTTAATTGATGGGAATTCTGTACCGTTTTGGTTAGTAGAAACGATTCGAAAGTGGTATAACCAGCGAAATAAATATTTCTCTTCATATGAGGAGTTTATGAAAGTTATTTTGAATTTTCTATATAGAAAATAGGGGAACCAGCACCCTTGGTATATCCCTATTCAAATTCTGGGACACAGGGACGGGAACTGTGTCCCATTCGGTTAAGAATTAACGGGCATGATAAACTCAAAAGGCTAGGTATGTAGAACCACTCCAAAAAATAAAGTAATGGATTCCAAAAGATTTTCGTTCTGAATTGATTAAGAGTATCATTGAAGAAGATACGGATAAGGATTAAAGTTTGACAAAAGTCTAGTTAGTCTTTAGCCCACTGAATAAGGTTAAGATTTTTGTAAGATATGTAGAATAGATTTGAGGTATATGAGATGAACATAAATAACTTTGAAAGATATATTGACAAGATCATTTTAGACAGAGGATATAGCTATTACATTGAAGGTAATGTAATAGAAGCTCATGAACAGGGCAAAAACGAATATATTTTTCAAATTGAAGGAAGCGATGACTACGAAGTGTTAGTCGAGATCGGGGATAACAGAGATATTTTATATTCCGAGTGTGATTGTCCTTATGATTTTGGACCTGTATGTAAGCACGAAGTAGCAGCCTATTTTCAGCTATTTGAAATGTTGAATCAAACACCTTCAAATGACAAGGAAATTAACAAGACTCAGAAGTGGACAACGATTCAAGAGGTCTTAAGCAATCTTTCGAAAGAGGAATTGATCAAAATTATTGTAAATTTTACAAATAATGATGTTACACTGGAAAACAGCCTTATGGTCAAATACTCTACCGGAGACGGTAACCAGGAGCTTGAGACATGCCGGGAGTTAATCGCTGCCATAGCAAGAAAGTATACCGGCAGAGAAGGGTTTATCAAGTATCGAGATACTCGTGCATTTGTAAGAGAGTTGGATGATATAGCAGAAAAGGCAAGGAGTACTGAAAATGTACTATTAGCATTGGACATTGCCTTGCTATTACTCGAGGAAGCAATCGCTGCGTTTCAATATGCTGATGATTCTGGTGGAGATATTGGTTTTCTTGTAACAGAAACACTAGAATTACTAGCAGAAATCGCAACTAACGGTAAAGAAAATAGTCAACTGAAAGCACAAATTTTTGAAAAACTAATAACTCAGACCAATAGCGAGGTTTTTGATGGCTGGTTGGATTATAAGATTGATTTATTAAATATTTGTTTTGAATTTGCGGAGGATAAAACACATAGGGATCAGTTAAGAACCAAAATTGAGTCAATGATTGACAAAAAATCAAGCGATCGATATTCCCACTACGAGAATGAAAGTATGCTTCAACTATTGTTTAGGTTGATTGAGCAATATGGTACACAAAAAGAAGCGGAACAGTTTATTCACAATCATCTTCAGTTTTCATCCTTTAGAGAGAAGCTACTCAATAAGTACCTTCAAGAGAAAAACTACCATAAAGTCATAGAATTGGCTGAAAAAGGAGAAAAGCAAGATAAACAATATCCGGGATTAGTATCCAAATGGAAAAAAATCCGATATGAAGCATACAAAAACCTTCAATTAAAAGAAGAACAGCAAGCATTAGCAAAGGAACTATTGTTGGATGGGGACTTTGATTATTATAATGACCTTAAAGAATTAGCCGCAGGAAATCATGAAATATTCTATTCAAATTTAAAACAAGAACTGAAAACGGGGAAAGGCTGGCATTCCAGTCGGTTATTCCTTAAACTCATTGAGGAAGAAAATGATTTAGATGAATTACTGGATTTTGTCAGAGACAATCCTAGATATATTGAAGACTACAGTGAGAAGCTAGGCAAACATTTTAAAGAGGAAGTCATAGAAATTTATAAGCGATATATAAAATCTACCGCAAGCACTTCATCCAATCGAAGAGATTATCAAGGCATATGTCACAAAATTAAAAGATATAAAAAGATTGCCGGTAAGTCTAACCAAGTGGAATTGGTAAATGAACTAATGGGCCTATATAAAAAAAGATCGGCATTTATAGATGAATTAGGGAAAATTAAATAAATTATTTTACTCGAAACACAGGGTCGGGAGCTGTGTCCCACAGTAATAGCATACAACCGAATGGGATGACTGAGAGAAGTCGGATTTGAGGTCGTATTGTTTGTTTCGGTGGCAAGTTTTATTTAAATAAATGTTTAATTAAAAGGACGGATCCAATTGGATTTCGTCCCTTTTTCTTTTTGCGGGACACAGGGACGGGAACTGTGCCCCATTTTTTCTAGTTTTTATTTGAACAACCTGCCACAAGTGATAAAATAAAACAGAATTAATTGATGAGAAGAGTGAACAAAGTGAGAATAGGTTTTTTTGACTCTGGTATCGGTGGAATGACTGTGCTACATCAAGCATTAAAGTTCTTGCCGAACGAAGATTATATCTTTTATGCTGATACTTTACACGTTCCATATGGTGAAAAGCCCAAGGAAGAGGTAAGAGAATATATTTTTAATGCAGTGGAATTCATTGCTAATCAAGGAGTAAAAGCATTAGTTGTTGCTTGTAATACCGCAACCAGTATCGCAATAGAAGATCTTCGCCAAAAGTATGATTTCCCTATAATCGGTATTGAACCAGCCGTAAAACCTGCTGTTCAACAATGTGAAGGAAAACGGAAAAAAGTTTTAGTATTAGCGACGAATTTAACTCTTAGAGAGGAAAAGTTCCATAACCTTGTGAAAAGTATAGACCATCACGATATTGTTGATAGTTTACCTCTTCCGGGTCTTGTCGAATTTGCTGAGAATTTTATATTCGATGATGAGAGAGTTTTACCTTATTTAAGGAACGAATTATCCTCATTTGATTTATATCAATATGGAACCGTTGTTTTAGGATGTACTCATTTCCCCTATTTTGAAAAAAGTTTAAGAAAGGTATTTCCTGAAAATGTAGATATTATTTCTGGTAGTATTGGAACTGCAAAGAATTTGAGACGAATTCTTGAAACAAAGAATCAAATTAATGAAGGTAGTGGAGATATTTTATTTTTCCAATCAGGATGCAAAGTAGAGGATAATGAAATTCTTTCTAATTATAAAAAGATAATGACTTTATTAGATCTAGTATAAAATAAAGGTTTTCCTCTGGGACGGATCCAATCGGATTTCGTCCCTTTTTCTTTTACACTATCCCCAAAGACAGTATGCGTCAAGAAAGTGCATACTTGTTTGTGAATTCGTATCCACTATATAATACATTCAAATCAAAATATTGGGGGAGATTTTATGGAGGAAGTTGCAATATGGGTTGCATTCGCAGGAGGATTAATCGCATTTTTTTCTCCTTGTTGCTTGCCTTTATATCCATCCTTTATCTCTTACATTACTGGTGTAACGGTAGGGGAATTAAAAAATCAGCAGGGTCATTCTAATATTAGAAAAACAGTTCTATTACATTCAATCTATTTTTCAATCGGGTTTACAATCGTTTATTTTGCATTAGGTTTTTCAGCGAGTTTCATCGGAAAAGCTTTTCTTAGCTATAACGATTTAGTAAGAATGATTGGTGGCATTTTTCTTGTTGCGATGGGAATGTTTATGTTGGATATTTTCAAACCAAGTTTTTTAATGAAAGAACATCGTTTCCAATATACAAAAAAGAAAGTGGGATTTTTAAATTCAGTTATTGTGGGTATAGTTTTCGGGGCAGGGTGGTCTCCTTGCATAGGGCCTATTTTTGGAGCGATTATGTATGCTAATATAATGTATCCTACCCAAACCTTTTTTAATATTGCCGCATATTCATTGGGGTTCTGCATCCCATTTATATTAATGGCGTTTTTCATTAGCAAAACAAAACTAATATTAAAATATTCAGCATTACTAATGAAAATCGGTGGCGTTTTAATGATAATCATTGGCTTAATGGTATTTTTTGATAAAATGACATACATATCTAACTGGGGCTTTCAAATTCAGTATTTTATTGAGGAAATGCTCAGTAAATAAAAATATGTCTAACATCAGTAAAAGAGGGAGCTTGTTTTTAAACAAACTCCCTCTTACAATTAATTAAAGGATCTACAAGGTAGAATTAGCTTTGTTGCAGGAAATCCTCAGTTGTACTCACAACGCAGTACATACTTTGAAGTGCGCTGACAAACGCATTATGCACCTGTTCAGCTGGTACGACCTTACCTTGGTAAGATAAATCCCTTGTCGCACATGCATCTTCAATTAGTGTAGTTTCATAGCCTAGATCAACTGCAGCCCTAACGGTTGCATCGATGCACATATGTGTCATCATACCTACAACTACTACTTTGGTTACGCTTTTTTCTTTTAATTTGGCTTCTAAATCAGTCTTTAAAAAGCTGTTTGGGAAATTTTTAACGATAATGTTTTCGTGTTCTAATGGTTGAACAGTTTCATGTATTTCAGCTCCCTCTGTATTTGGAAGAAAGAAGCCTAATTCTGGACTACTTGCGATATGCTGAACATGAAAAATATTATCTTTGTTATTTTGTCTAAACCAATCAAGAACTTTAGCAGCATTAGCGGCTGCTTTATCAGGACTCTTTAACTCCATCTTTCCATTTGGGAAATAGTCGTTTTGTATATCAACAATGATTAAAGCTGTGCTCATTTTATCCACCTCATTAAAAATTTTTTTGTTACATGTATGATGATATACAATATATTGATTTCTATCGATACTTTGATGAAACACTTTTAGCTCAAATCATTTCATGGTGAAAGGAATTTATTATGGAACTTGATAACATTGATTTTCAAATCCTTCAGTTACTATCCGAAAATTCACGTATTCAATGGAAAGACCTCGGTCAACAAATTCATATGACAGGACAGGCTGTAGGAAATCGTATTAAAAAACTAGAGGAAAGTGGTGTAATTAAAGCCTACACTGTACTAATAGATGAAATGAAATTAGGTCTGATCTTTACAGCGTTTGTCATTATATATATGAAAACAGCAAACCATGAATCGTTTATACGTTTTGTTCATGATCATAATGAGGTACTGGAAGTTCACCGAGTATCAGGAGAAGGCTGTTACCATTTAAAAATAAAAGTTAAATCCCAAGATCAGTTAAATCTTTTTCTTAATGAACTTCTCGCATATGGGAATTATAGTATACATTTATCGATAAAAGAGATTAAACAACAACATAATTCGTTGACTGCCACATGACATAAATATTGGATTACATATGATCCAATGGCATAAATTTCACTATCCCTTTAGGTAGTATGCGTCATAAAAGTGCATACTTGTTTGCAATTCTATATACGCTATATAATACATTCAAAACCGTATAAAGGAGGTTAAGCGAATGGAAAACTCAGTGGAAGAAGTTGCTTGCCATACAGAGAAAGTTACGTCTTGGCGAAAAAGTCATCATCCGGAGCGTTTAAAAAAGGATTTAATAAGTCGATTATGTTTTATCGAAGGTCAAATTCGAGGCATCAAAGGAATGATAGATAAAGACGTTTACTGTGATGATGTGATCTCACAACTTTCTGCAACACAATTTGCTTTAAATAGTGTAGCCAAAATTCTATTGGAGGGTCATCTAAAAGGTTGTGTGGTAGATCGCCTTTCAGAAGGTGATGATGAGGTTTTAGATGAATTAGTGTTGACGTTTCAAAAGGTAATGAAATAGTAAAAAAAAATTTGTTCTCTATATACCTGTACGGTGTATAGTAATTCGGAACAAGTAAATGACTAAAAAATTATAGAAGTATATTGACATATACCTTTATACCCCATATAGTATTAATATACCTACCAGGGTAATTGGAGGGTGATATTATTATCGCCACAAATATAAATAAATTATTAAGAAAAGGAGGTTAATTCGTCCATGAATAAGCTTTATATATTACCCCAAAAGTATCTATTAATCAGTGTTCCTTTAACTCTACTTCTTGGTTTTATTATTGGAAATATAATGGATACTAGCTTTCTAAAACCAACTATTATGATAGCGACAATCATTATGATCTATGCAACTATGGTTGGTTTTAAATTTAAAGAATTAATGTCTTTTAAGGGATCAAAGGTGTTAGGATATTCCATCATTATTAACTTCCTTATTGTTCCTTTAATTGCCTTTGGATTAGGAAAATCCATGTTACATGATCATCCAATTATGTTTGCAGGTTTGGCTTTATCAGCTCTCCTTCCAACAAGTGGAATGACAATTTCATGGACTGCTATTCAAAAAGGGAATGTCTCATCAGCTGTAAAATTAACCGTCTTTGGTTTAGTTCTTGGTTCTTTATTAACACCATGGTATCTACTCATTATGGTTGGACAATATGTAGAAATCAATGTTATGCAGACATTCAGTAAGATTATAATGGTCGTATTTGTTCCTATGTTATTAGGACATATCACATATAAATTTCTTATGAAAAAATATACGATAGAACAATTTCAAAAAAATATTAAACCAAAATTTGGGCCATTAAGTATCTGGGCAATGCTATATGTTGTGTTTATTAGCATTAGTACGAGAGCAGATATGATTGTAAATAACTTACAATTAATTGTTTTAGCTTTGGGCGTTTTAGTTTTGTTTTATCTCATCAATTATATAGTCAGCACAATCATAGCGAAACAATTTTTAAGTCGTGAAGATGGCATTGCACTAGTTAATGGAACCGTATTGCGTAATTTATCAATTGCCATTGGATTAGCAGCCACTTCATTTGGTGCTGAAGCAGCACTAATTGTGACGATTGCTTTTATTGTTCAACAACAAACCATTGCTTATTATGGAAAACTGGCTAATAAATATTGGTTTAAGCCTAAGAAACAAGAAAATAGTAAAACAAAATTACAACCTACGACTTAACATATGAGGAGATGGAAAAAATGCAAAAGATGACATTATTAGTAAATGCAAAAACTGAAGGAATCACAGTCAGAGCAAAAGCAGGAAAGCATGAATTTATTATTGATGAAGGAAAACATATGGGAGGGCAAGATTCAGGGGCCAATCCACTACAAACAGTGCTAGGAGCTTTAGCTGGATGTGAAAACGCAACAGCTCGTGTAATTGCATGTGAAATGAATTTTGATCTACAAGATCTATCTTTTAAAATAAAAGGGACATTTGATCCTAAGGGCTTTATGGGTGATCCAAACGTTCGTCCATATTTTCAAACGATCACTGTTGAAGCAACAGTTACAACAAGCGAGTCTGCTGATCGTATAAAGGAATTACAAGAAAAAGTGGAATCTCGTTGTCCTGTTTATACAATGTTAAAAGCAGCTAATGTAGAAATGAACGATACTTGGACAAAAGCATAATCAAACAACTCTATGTAATTCAAAAGGAGATGGGCAATAAATCCCAAAAATAATGGAAGATGAGAAAACGAATTGTTTTCTCATCTTGCTTTAAAGTGCTAATACCCAGATGGGTAATTAAGAAGCGTTAATTAGGGGGTTTTATGATGTCCGATGAAGAAAGACAAATCAAAGATTGTTCCATGACCGGTTCTTGAGGAATCAGCCGGACAAAGGTTTCTGGAGATGGAAAACAGGTTAAACAACCAATTCCAATATGACCGGGAACATTTGTATGGCTCCTGGCAGGAGTCATTTACCTGATTTATAAAGCTTTTAGTTGATTTACTAAATTTCATAAAGAAGAGGAGAGTTTATAATGAACCAAATTACAGTTTACACTACAGATACTTGTCCATATTGTGTGATGATGAAAAATTTCTTAAAAGAACAAGGACTTCCATTCAAGGAAGTGAATGTACAACAGGATCCGGTTGCTGCTAACCGTTTAGTAAAGTAGAAATTTAAGAGCCGAAGTCTGAGAAACTTTCAATTAAGAGAGGGGGATGGAATAGTACTCTAGGATTCATATTAATCATTCTTTCAATTTATTCTGAACTATGTTCTTATTGGTAGAGAAAAAAGCAGAGAATCCGATGAACAACCTAAAGTTTTTCCAAAATCCGTCAATCACGATTGGGAGCATCGCTCTCTTTACTAATTATTATCTCATGATGTCAACGTATTTTCTTTGGTTTGTTGCGGATAAATCAAAGTTATCTATAATCAAAAGGAGCCGGAATGCCATTTGGTACGGATAAAAGCGAATTATCCATCATCAAAAGTCCCTGGCACTTGGTTTGGTTATGGATTAATAGCAGTTATCCATCATCAAAAGCCTCAGGCCCCCGATTTGGTTACGGATAAAAGCGGGTTATCTATAATCAAAAGAGGTTGGGAAGTGGTTTGATGCATGATAAATAGATTTTATCCAGTATTTGGAAGAGGCGGCGCGAGTATTTAGTGCCGATTTAGCCATGTTCGGACAGCAGCCCTTGATTCTCGGTCTTTCGCGGCCGAAGATTTCAGTAGCTGAAAACAGATTAAATAACCAGTAAACGTTGATATATCAATTTAAAAAAGCGCACTAATTCATAGGAGAATTAGTGTGCTTTTTCAGTTAGTATTTCTTGTTTCTGTCTGTTTTTCTCCTAAAATGAATATGATTCTCCGTCATCTGGCACTAAAACATTAGAAGAGATTTCTTTTTCATTAATAAAGCTCTTTAATTCTTCTCTTGATAATGTCCAATGATTAACAGCTTCCATATGGACAGAAATAATTTTGCGCTAGGGGCGACCTTATAAACTTCATAAATGTCGTCTTTACCCATTACTATAGAACCACCTTCTAGGAATTGATTATCCCCGCCATTGACCACAATGATTTCTGGCTTATGTGTTTCGATAGCTTTTGAACATACTTATTCCAAACTGTATCTCTAGTTTTTCATAGAGAATAGAATCCTCCAGAATCTATACAGAATATCTAGCTTTTCTCTCTTTTATTTTTCTTGATTATACTCCCCCCATTGGCACATTCCTTGGATAATTGGCCAAAGACTTTTCCCTTTTTCAGTCAGGCTATATTCGACCTTTGGAGGAATTTGTGGATATTCTTTACGATTAATTAAACCATCATTTTCCATTTCCTTTAATGTGGTACTAAGAGTCTTATAGGTTATTTTACCTATCAAGCGCTGAAGTTCATTATAGCGTACTGTATCATATTTTGATAAATAGTAAATAATTAACAGCTTCCATTTGCCGTTAATAATGGAGAGTGTGTAGCCAAAAAATGTCTCTTGGCTATCAGCAACATTTACTTTGGATTTTTTCATAATTACACTTTCCTCCTAGATAGTATGCGTCAAAAAAGTGCATACTTGTCCCCTAATCTATACCAACTATATAATACATTCAGATTCAAGTAAAGGGATGTTTAAAGATAAAAGATAAAATGGATTCCGCCTCCCGATGCTACTATTTGTTTTTGGGGGTGTGCTATATAAGTGTATTTTTGTCTACGAATAATAATCGTTAGGAGGAAAAACAAAGTATGTTTGATCAACTATATCAAGACCATATAGAAACATTACTTCAAAAAATCCAAGATGCTGAGGCGATTGTAGTTGGAGGCGCTGCTGGCATGTCTGCTGCTGCCGGATACAACTGGTATCGGACTGACGAAACCTTTCTGAAGCACTTTGGAAAATTTGCAGAAAAGTATAATATCGAAAATATATTTTATGGCTTCTACTACCGTTTTTCAACGAGAGAAGAACGCTGGGCTTATATTGCTACTTTAATCAAGTTTGTCTATGATTCCAAAGTCGGTCAGACCTATCTTGATTTATTAAAACTTCTTCAAAACAAAAACTATTTCGTTGTTACAACAAATCAAGATACACAGTTTTCCAAAGTTTTCCCTGAAGAGAAAGTTTCTCTGATTCAAGGAGATTGGCGTTATTTTCAATGTAGCGACCGTTGCCATGATCAGATTTATCTAAATAAAGAGCAGATTGAGGAAATGTACGCAAACATAGAGGGAACTAGAATTCCTACGGATTTGATACCAAAATGTCTAAAATGTGGGCAGGATATGGAGCCATGGGTTCGATCACGTAAGTTCCTCGAAGGAAGCTTTTTCAGAAGTGAAATAAGTAAATACCAAGCATATATCATGAAAAACAAATATAAAAAGATTCTATTTTTGGAATTAGGCGTAGGCACAATGACACCAATGTTTATTAAAGAGCCATTTTGGGAGATGACTTATAGTTTGCCAGGTGCATACTACATTAGTATTAATCCTAAAGATGCGGCGGTTCCTAGAGAGATAGAGAAAAAGGGACTTGCAATTAATGAAGACATTGCTCGTGTATTTCAAGATGCTTTGAACGAAAAGGCAAAAAGAGGTCAACTAGATGCTAGTAGAATATACCAATTCTGAGATAGTTTCTAAGGAAATCGATTCAAGAGTAAAGGGGACGAATTCTGTGGAGAAAATCGGAATTTTCGGATCCTCCTTCGACCCGATCACTAATGTCCACTTGTGGACAGCGAGTACGGTTGCTCATCGATGCAAATTGGATCGTGTCATTTTCCTGCCTAGCTCCAATCAGCGTCCCGACAAACAAATGCATGTTTCTGATGAGCACCGGTGGAACCTGATCCGGTTGGCGATTAACGGAAATGATAAGTTTGTCGCGGACGATTACGAAATGAAGCAGCAAGCTTGGAACATTGCCACTTATCTTACAATGGAACACTTCAAGGAGAAGTATCCGGAAGATGAGGTCTACTTTATCATGGGTGCTGACCTACTCGTAGATATCGGGGAGGGGAAGTGGAAAAAGTCAAAAGAGCTTGTGCAGGAGAATAAGTTTATTGTCATGGCGCGAAATGGCATCGACATGCTGGCTTTGATTGCAAAATCACCGATTCTGCGAAATGCAGATGATGGTCAAACCTTTCATCTAGTCGACAAAGGTCTGGCTATGGAGAGCAGCTCTTCTTATATCCGAGAGGAGTTCCAAAATGGGGGAGAACCACGATACTTACTGCCTGAAAGTTGTTACGAATACATCAGATCCAATTATTTGTACCAATAGAGAGGGGGAATTTCCAATGAGCAAACAAATGGAAATCATCCAAGCTTTGAATGTGAAACCAGAGATCAACACTAAGAAGGAGATTCGCAACCGGATCGACTTTCTCAAGGCATACTGTTTAAAAGCAGGAGCAAAAGGTTTTGTTTTGGGTATCAGCGGCGGTCAAGACTCGACGCTTGCCGGACGGCTGTCGCAATTGGCGGCTGAAGAACTGAGGGCAGAAGGTTATGAAGCCAAATTTTATGCCGTTCGTCTGCCTTATGGAACGCAAAAAGATGAAGAAGATGCTCAAGAAGCACTGTCTTTTATCAAGCCCGACCAAACCTTTGTCTTTAACATTAAGGATCCCATAACAGCTTTTATCAAAACCTATACGAATGCAACAGGTGAGACACTTGCTGACTATCACAAGGGCAATGTTAAAGCC
>JAEWMK010000411.1 GCA_023457235.1 Bacillota bacterium | reverse complement strand
CATCGACCAGAATATGAGGCGTTAGGACTTGCTTTGTCAGATAGCCATGATGAGCGCTACGGCTATGCCCAAGAGTGGTTTGATATTATTCAAAATCTCTGGAAAGAAGAAGATTATTTTGACTGGGAAGGCAAGTATTTTAACCTTAAGCGAGTAAAAAGTGACCCACGTCCGGCAAGTGACATTCCAATTATAAATGCTGCCGGTTCAAAAGAGGGGCGCGATTTTGCAACCCGAAACGCGAATTTCCTATTTACTCCGGCGATTGATTTGGCAAATTCAAAAGCTGAAATACAGGCATTAAAGGGTCAAGCAGCCGAAAAAGGGCGAGATGTTGATGTTCTTACTTTTTCGCATGTAATTTGCCGTCCAACTGAGGAGGAAGCGCTTAAGTATTGGGATTATGCTGCGAGAACGAATGCGGATTGGACAGCTGTAGAAAATGTTATCAAAATGCAATTTGCTAATTGCTATTCCTTCCCTCATGATGTTTTAAGTTTATTGCGTGAACGTTTTGCTTTGGGACATGGCGGATTCCCATTAGTCGGTACGCCTGAACAGGTTGCAGATGGAATTACGGCACTGGCCAAAGCTGGATTTAAAGGTACTACTTTATCGTTTGTTGATTACAATGCCGAATTTCCATATTTCCGTGATCATGTATTACCAATCCTAGCGGAACGTGGGTTACGTGGAAATGTAAATAATTCAAGTTTGAACATATCGAAATGATGAGGGAGTGGCTGTACCATGGCAAAAATTAAAGAAAAGTTAAGTAATGAGTTAATAGATTTTTTACAAGGTGAAAGAATCATATCTCTAATAACTATTAATAAAGAGACAAAAAGACCTACTGTAAGTACGATTTCCTGGTTAATTGCACAAGAAAACGGACAGACAATCAAATTTGCTTTAGGCCATAAAGCTTCAAGTATTGCAAATATCGAAAATAACCCATATGTCGTTTTACATGTTATTGGTCCTGACAGTTGTTATGAAATAACGGGATTGGGAAAAGTGTCAGAAATAATGCAAGGTACGATGAAATATAGAATAGTTTCTGTAGATATTGAAAGTGTCGAAGATGTCATATTTTATGGCGGGAAAATTAATGCTGTGCCTGGATATGAAAAAACATATGATCCTGAACTTGCTAATAAAATAGATAGTGAAATTTACAACGAATTAAAACGATAAGGAGAGAAACCTATTTATGAATAATGGAATTATGAGAATTGGTCGGGCAGAGCTGCGAGTTTTAGATCTTGAGAAATCTGTAGACTATTATACTAATATAATTGGGTTAGAGGAGACGGGAAGGGATAAGGACCGTGTCTATCTCAAGGCATGGGATGAATATGATCATCACAGTCTAGTGTTGCAGCAAAGCGATTCTGCAGGGTTGGATCATTTTGCATTTAAAGTAAACGATGAAGCAACATTAACAAAATTGGAAAAGAAAATTGAACAGTTTGGACTAACAACATCACGGGTGTCAAAAGGAACAAGATTGGCTGAAGGGCAAGGAGTCCGTTGTGTTTTACCAACAGGTCATAATCTTGAGTTATATTATGACATTAGTATATTAGGAACGACGACCGGTCCCTTAACCCACATCCGTGGCCACTAGGGGCAAAGGGGATCGCTCCCCATCGCCTTGACCATGTTTTGCTTACAGGGCAAGATTTAAAAAGTGTTACTCGGTTCTTTATGGACGTTCTTGATTTTGGGCAAAGTGAGAAGATTACAACTGTGGATGGAGAGGATTTGTTAGGCAGTTTCTTGTTTACGACGAACAAGGCCCATGATGTGGCCTTCGTAAAGGGACCTGATGCCAAACTGCACCATGCAGCCTTTTTTGTAGACAGTATTCACGATGTGTTAAAAGCAGCAGATATTTTGACGATGCATGATGTGAATATTGAAGTTACGCCAACAAGACATGGCATTACAAGGGGAGAAACTGTATACTTCTTTGACCCATCGGGAAATCGAAATGAAGCTTTTGCGAACGGATATATAACCTACAAAGACTTTCCAACGATTACATGGACAGAGGACAAAATCGGTCAGGGCATTTTCTATCATCGTCGTGAACTGATAGAGTCTTTCTTACATGCTCTAACCTAATAGGAGTTATAGAAATGTATAACGTTAAAGCTATTATCAAAAATAAACAATACGAACTTCTTAGTCAGGATGGAAAGGATCTGTTAACTGCTGCCAGAAAAAAGTTTATCCCATTACCAACCGGCTGCAGAAATGGCGGATGTGGGATGTGTAAGGTTAAGGTGAATGAAGGGGAGTATTAAAGGGAAAACCTCTGTGTCTGTCTTATCTCGTTGTGAAGAAAAAAGCGGTTACACTTTATCTTGTAGGACCTTTCCTAAAACAGATTTAACTATTTTGATATAAGAATATTTTATTCACCCTTTATTAGGGTGTTTTTTTGTTCTAAATAAAGGTTGTCAATTGAAAAAAAATGGTGTTAAATAAAAAACATGGTAATTGAATTGAAAATTAAATAATGAATGCAATTTAAAGTGCTCAGGAGATTCTTCCTGAGTTAAAAGGGAAATCGGTGAAAATCCGATGCAGCCCCCGCTACTGTAAGTATGGATGAAATTGTCGTATACCACTGGAGAAATCCGGGAAGGGACAAGAGTAAGGTGAAGTACAAGCCAGGAGACCTGCTTTAATTGTTGAATTCTGATTCTTCGGAGGGAAGGATGTGGTTTCTAGCGGTACGTCATGATTTTTATTGATGATCTGTTATATTAATTTTGGAACCTTATCTCTTTATCGGGATAAGGTTTTTTTGTTTTAAAGACAGGGAGGAAATTATGAAGAAACTATTTTTTATTGCTCTATTTTTTGTTTACTTTGCCTTGAATTCACCAACTGATGCTTCTGCGATGCATATTATGGAAGGTTTTTTACCTTTAAGTTGGACATTATTTTGGTGGGGTTTATTTATACCATTTTTTGTATGGGGTCTAATTCAAATAAAAAAGGTTACGAATGAAAATCCACATTTAAAACTTATGCTCGGAATGGCAGGGGCTTTTGTATTTGTTCTCTCAGCTTTAAAAATACCGTCTGTAACGGGGAGTAGTTCTCATCCGACAGGAGTTGGTCTTGGCTCCGTTCTATTTGGTCCCCAAGTTATGACAGTGTTAGGAACGCTTGTTTTACTTTTTCAGGCTTTACTGCTTGCTCACGGCGGCCTTACGACATTAGGAGCTAACGCTTTTTCGATGGCTGTCGTCGGACCGTTTGTAGGTTATTACTCATACAAACTATTGATGAAACTAGGAAACAAGCAATCTATTGCCATCTTTTCGGCCGCATTTCTATCAAATATTACGACCTATTTGTTCACGTCCCTTCAATTAGCGTTGGCGTTTCCAACTGGAGGGATAGCAGCGGCGTTTATTAAATTTATTTCAATTTTTGCAGTTACTCAACTACCTCTAGCCATAGTAGAAGGCTTATTAACGGTATTAGTATGGAATTGGCTCGTAGCCTATAATTCGAAGGATATTATGTTTTTACAGAATTTAAAGAGTGGGGTGGCTAGTAGTGAAAAATAAATGGTTAATCATTTTAGCGATAATTATCACTTTCAGTCCGTTGTTATTTTTAGGTGATGCTGAGTTTTTAGGAGCAGACAGCCTTGCGGAAGATCAAATCCTGGTGCTGGCTCCAAATTATGTTCCGTGGTTTTCATCGATATTTGAACCGAAGAGTGGCGAAGTCGAAAGTCTATTATTTGCCTTACAGGCTGCACTTGGCGCCGGATTCATAGGTTATGTAATTGGACTCTTTAAAGGCAGGAAAGAAAGTAGTGCCAAGTAATGACGATCCAGATTGAAACGATTAGCAATAAGAGTAGATTTCGAAAGGTGCCCCCAATTTATAAAATTATTTTTACGTTATTACTTTGCGTGATGATCTTTTTATCACATATTCCTGTTCAAATAACAATATTTCTGGGGATATTTGTTTTTCTAAGTTGCTATGAAAAAATTCCTGTTGGTGTGTTGCTGAAATGGCTAGTAGTGCCAAGCTTGTTTTTATTCGCAAGTATACCTGCTGTCATTCTTCATGCATCAAGGTTAACCGAGATGAACAGTGACATATGGTTATCGGTCATAAAAGTTGATAACTGGCAGCTTTACATATCTGTAAGTGGATTAGAGTTTGCAAAGTCAATCATCTTTAGATCGCTAAGTTTATTGATTTGTGTATTGGCGCTTGTAATGACAACACCGTTTAACGAAATTTTGCATGCTTTACACAAACTGCGTACCCCACAAGTGTTGCTAGATATAATCGTGGGCATGTACCGGTTTATCTTTATATTTTTGCAATATGCTGGGGAACTTTATCTGGTATTTCAATCACGCGGAGGAAATGTGACGTGGAAACGAACATTTCATAGTGTTGGACTTGTGATCGTCCAATTATTTTTTAAAACCTTTGAAAAGTATAAAAGAATGTTGCTTGTGATGGAATCTAGGGG
>JAEWMK010000410.1 GCA_023457235.1 Bacillota bacterium | reverse complement strand
TGAAGCTGCTTTTTCAGTTGTTGAATTCTGACTATTGTCTGTTTTACCCTCTACCTGGTGAAGATCTTCCTTAGATATTTCCTGCTCGGTATTTTCATTATTGCTATTGGACTGGCTTGCATTGTTTGCTCCACAACCAACAAGAAAAAACGCTATTATTGACATCATAGCTAGTAATCTAATAATTTGCTTCATCTAAAAACCCCCCCTTTTAAATGGCTAAAGGAGAACGAAAAATACCGTTCTCCATTACCTATTTTATGACTGCTTGATTCTGCCATCAATTAGCTTTTTCACTTAAACGTTCTGCAATCACTGCACCCATTTCTCGCGTTACATAATTTTTCGGTTTAAATTGGCCACCTTCATAGCCCTTCAAAAGATTATGGTCGTAAAGGGCTTGAATCGCAGCCTGATTATATGGATTTAAGTTAGCAATATCGTTATAGACCGCCGGCTTCGGTTCATTCTCGTTTACCATTAAATCAAACGCTCTAGCAAGGATAACTGCAACCTGCTCTCTTGTAATTGGATCGTTTGGACTAAAGGTCGTATTGGATGTACCTCTAACGATTCCAAGCTCATTCGCCTTCATTACAACGTTGTAATACCATTGTCCAGGCAAAACATCCTTAAATACAATGTTACTCTGTTCGGAAACTTCCCCTTCCAATAAATTAACTAAGATCGCTGTAAATTGTGCTCTTGTTAAATTTTGTTTTGGTGCAAAACGAAGTGGATTCTTCCCTACACCAACCATAACCCCTTTATCAAACACATCATAAATAGATTGAAGGGCATAATCTGAGATTTGATCAACGTCAGCAAAATCAGGAATACTAGTTGCGACTTCCTTCTCAATCTCTTGATTTGCAAATTGATAAATAGACGGTAAATTTTTACTATAATGATCTAGTGCCAATAAGGCCAATAACGCCTGCTCTGACGCAATTTGGTTTGACTTTTCATTCTTAAGATTTGCGAAACCGCCATCTTTTGATTGATATGAAAGTAAATTTTCGACTACATTACCATTCGCTTTTGTAAATGATGGCCCTTGTGGATCGATATCAGCAGAAGCTAAGGCAATAATGACTTGTGAGGCACTTTCACTATTTTCTTTCCCATCTGCAATAAACCCACCACTAGCCTGTTGAACACTGCTTAACCAATTGACAGCTTTATCAATGGTAGTTTTTACTTCTGGCCGGATGTCTTTGTAGTTTACTAAACTGCTAATAGCCATCGCTGTAATGTCAACATCTGAAGCATCGCCATTTACCAATGTAAATCCGCCATCTTTGTTTTGGTTTGTTAAAATATCAGCCAAGATTTTTTCTCGATTCCATTTCGCAGTGCTTGGAACTTGATAATTCCCACTATCTAAGGCAATCAGTGCGAAAATCAATCCATTCGTTCCTTGCATTGTCATTCGTTCATTGTTGTAGATTTTTTCGATTAAATCATAACCGCCGATATTCGTTGGATCACCACCAAGCGCTTCAATCGTTAACACATAGCGTTCGTAATCAGTGATTTTACGGAAATATCCATCTGACTCCTTTAACTTCTTGGTAATTTCAGATAATATGGCTTGGTTGTCAGTCTTTTCAAGACGTGCCAATCCAAAGTCTTCCCATTCAGACTGGGTTTGATCGGTTTGGAGGTGTTGTACTAACTTTTCCATTTCTTCTGTAATGTTTATTTTATTTTCTTTTTTATTACTAATGACCGCAAATTTCGTAAAGTGGTCTACTTGACCAGTAATCGTTCCAGTCTTGGCATCAATAACAGTCGGAATTGGAATCCATTGATTTTTCTCTTCATCAAACCATGCCATTACAAGATTGTCTATATCATCATCTTCAATTGGTATATTGATAGAAATATAGACCGGCTTTTCAAACTTTGTCCCTTTTGGTAAAAATTGATAAACGGAAGACTTAAGATTTCCTTCTATATTTGTATTTGTAGTAGAAGGAGCTAATTCTTCGATTTTGATTGTTTTTTGCTCTTTTAGTGCCTTTTTTGGAATGACGATTTTTGCTTCATCAACCTTCGGACTTGCAATTACTGTTTCCTCCGTTGGTACGACCTTTTTTTCGACCTTAACAGTATTTGCATTTAGTGCCTCTTTTAATTTTTGCGCTTCCACAGATGACATTTTTTGTTCTTTATTTAAAACAACATTTTGTTTTTGTGAATTTGATTTTATTTTTTCAAAAGACTCAAAGACTGCAACAGTTACTCCATCTGGCTTTGCAGTTGCTGCACTACCTCCCATAACTGCTTTTTCTTTCGCTGCTTCATCATCCTTTAAAACGTAAACCCATTCAAGTTGGTCTCCATTGCTCAATTTGTATGTTCCAGCACCACTGCTAGGGAA
Source organism: Bacillota bacterium (assembly GCA_023457235.1). Lineage (GTDB taxonomy): Bacteria > Bacillota > Bacilli > Bacillales > Bacillaceae_J > Schinkia. Next base: position 2,624 of record JAEWMK010000410.1, on the reverse strand, counting down.
ATATCCGTTAACGGAATACTTCCAACCACTTGTTGGACCATGGTCAAATTCAGCTAACCCGTCAATTGCAATAACATACCCAGATGATCCTGAGCCACTTGTTTCAACTCTGCCTCCCAGTTCATCTACCAAAGCACTTAATGCAGTTGCACCCTCATTAACTTCCAATGTTTTTGAAGATAGAATAGTTGATTCATGGGTTCTAACTGAAATTGAAATTGTTTGTTTCTTATTTTCTCCGGGAGTAGTAGAGCCACCTTGGTTATTGCCGTTTCCACCTGTTTCATCTATAACTAATGGTGGTAAATTCGAAAAGTCATAAATCGAGCCTTTTCCTTCTAAAAATCTCTCATATGAAACAAGCGCAAGTAAACTCTGACCCGTAGGAACTAACTCTGAGTTTCTGTCTTTGAGATTTAAGAAGCCGCCATCTTTATTTTGAAATGATAGTAAGGCATCGAATACATTCTTATTTTCATTTATAAACCCTGCTTTTTCAGGATTTATACCAAGTGTAGATAAGGCGATAATGACCTGTGCGATACTCTGACTATTTTCTTCTCCCTTAATTGATAAAAACCCACCGCTAGGTTGCTGTGAATTTCTTAGCCAAACCATTGCTTTATCAATGGCGATTTTTACTTTTGATTGATCTTGATACTTAACTAAGCTGCTTAGGGTCATTGCTGTCATATCTACGTCAGATGTAGAATTGTCTAGTGACCAACCACCACTGCTTAATTGATTATCTAAAATGTATTGAATTAATTTTTCTCTTGTCCATTTTGCAGTTTCTGGAATACTATAGTTCTTGCTATCAAGTGCAAGTAACCCATAAACTACCCCATTCAACCCTTGCATAGTTAGATTGTCATGGTTATAGATTTTTTCTATTAAATTAATTTCATTAAAATTCGATGGGTCTTTGTCAGCAATAATTAAGCCTATGACAGACTTTTCAAGGTCCGTGACCTTTGTAAAATTACCACTATTTGCTCCGACACTATTTTCAATACTATCAATATAAGACTTAGAAATAGCTTTTCCTATTTGCCTTAAAGCTAATGCCCCTTCGAAGGATGCGATCTCATTATTGCTTTGAATCCATTTAACTGCTTTTTCTACAGGAGTCCCTTCACTTGGGTTTTCAGGCGTAGTCCCTTCATCTGGTGGGTGGTCGCCTAAAGGAATGCCAGCAATTGTAATTTTTCCTCCAGGCTGTATTTCATCTGAATCTTCTGCCCAAGACTTATATATGAAGGTTAAAGCATCACCCGCCTTTGGTTTATAAGTTCCTGCTCCCTCTGACGCCTCCTCACCGTTAACATAAAAAGCCCAATAATATGTATCTTTAGCGGCAAGCCCATTAATTGAAGAAATCATTGGGCCCCAGTCAGAATTCTCTGTCTCTACTATTTCTACTTCCTTTAGCATTGATAAGGCGTTTGAATTAGATGTCAACCCTACTATTTTTATTGTTTCTTCAGTTGTAAATGTTTTTGAATCGTCTTCCCATGATATATACCTATACGAAAGAGTATCATCAACTTTTGGTATATATGTGCCTGCTCCTTCTGATGCCTCTTCACCATTAACGTAAAAAGCCCAATAGTATGTACCTTCAGCGGCAAGCCCATTAATTGAAGTAATCATTGGGCCCCAGTCTGTTTCATCAATTTCAACTTTTTCTGCCGCATCAATGAGCGTTAAGGCAGTTATCTTGTCAACTGTATCTTGTATCGTTTCTGCAGAAACTCCAACATTAATGCCAGCCAACAACTGTGCTATCAGCACAACTGTCAAAACTGTCATTCTCAAAAACTTCTTCACTTCTTCTCTCCTCCTTGCTTTTTAACCAACAAAAAACCACCTCGCCCTAATTAGGAAGGTGGTTGCTGGTAACAAAAATATAATCAAAAACACATTTTCATTCGCTCTACACCTCCCTATTCCTCGTAGGGGTATTGGGTGTTCATGATTAGGTAGGTCTCCTGACTCATGCCTCAAACAAATCTCATAGCCTTCCCATTTAGTAACAGTGGCTTTACTAGAATGTGAGATTCTTAGCATTTACAGTGGCGGGACCGTGTCGGATTTTCACCGAACTTCCCTATTAAGCAAACTGAATTGCGCCTAATCAATATTCTATTAAGTTTAAAAATTATCATACACCTATCTATTTAATTTGTCTAATATTCCTTCCTCAAAATTTGTCATTTTTTTTAATTTTGCCTAGACCATCATCATCAAAAAAGGTACTATTTATTATGATAGCTTACAGGAGGAATCATTATGGAACAGCTAAGGCAACAGAGGTATGATGACTTAAAATTAGGTGAACGCGGCGCATATATTAGTATTTTTGCTTATATTATTTTAGCTGCATTTAAGTTGGCCATAGGATTTATGACAAACTCCGAAGCCTTAAAGGCAGACGGATTTAATAATAGTACTGATATCATTTCCTCCATTGCTGTTTTAATCGGATTAAAAATCTCGCAAAAACCAGCAGACAAAGACCATCTATATGGACATTGGAAATCGGAGACCGTTGCCTCCATGGTTGCTTCCTTTATTATGATGGCAGTTGGTCTTCAAGTATTATTTGCTGCCATTACATCTGC
>JAEWMK010000409.1 GCA_023457235.1 Bacillota bacterium | reverse complement strand
GTTTATTAGATTCACCAATGGTGGCACTACCGCCAGACAACGGACTTTGTGTTGCAATTTTAATAACTTGAGCACCGCCCGCCTTACCACCATCAGCTGAAGGTTCTGTAGCTTTCCCACCAGCTTGGTCATTTCCACCCGATGATGAACACCCTGCTAGTAATCCAATTGCCAATGTTACTGTCGCAAGAACTGAAAGCGTTTTCCTAAACATTTTTTAACCCCCTCATTCTCTTTGAGATTATAATTATAAAACTATTTAGAATATATTACGCAAAGTAGGAAAATAAACCTAAAATCAATAAAAAAAATCGCTTCTCCACTGTATCGTGGAAAAGCGAAAGAGTAACTAGGCTCCTCTATACTTTTGATCTCTTAATCATTTGATTGATAACCTCAGATAAAACAAGACCGATCGCAATCGATCCCGACACCATAAATGCCTTAGCAGCTAATTGAACAGCCGTGCTGTAATCATTTTCGACAATATGCCGCATCGCATCATAAGCCATTCCCCCAGGAACGAGCGGGATAATGCCAGAAATATTAAAGACGATAATCGGCGTTTTATAAAACTTCGCAAAGGTTTGACTGATGATCGCAATAAAAACAGCCGCTACTAACGTTGCCAGCAACATATCTACACTAAAATAACTCACAAGCGCTATATAGATGAACCAGCCTACCATTCCGACGAAACCACATTGGGGCAGCGCCTTCTTCGGGACATTGAAGATAATCCCAAAAGCCGCCGAAGCAATAAAGCTAGTAATAAGATGCTCTACTATAAACATAAATTAAATCCTTTCTAATAGAATGTGATGACGACGGCAACTCCAGCTCCGATCGCAAAGGCTGTTAAGAAGGCTTCCGCTCCTTTTGAGAGGCCGGATACTAGATGACCGGCCATTAAATCCCTTACCGCGTTAGTAATTAAAAGCCCGGGTACGAGCGGCATGACGGAGCCGATGATGATTTTATCGAGTTCCTGTCCCATTCCTGTTTTTACAAATAACACCGCCAATAAACCAATTAAAAATGATGATAGAAATTCCGAAAAGAATTTAATTTTTACAAAACGATTAACATATATGAAAAAGATAAACCCTAAACCCCCGGTAATAAGAGCCGGTAAAAAGTCATTCCAGCTGCCTTTAAACATTATTAAAAAGCAGGCGCTTGAGATTGCTGCAGCAGCAATTTGAGTAAAAATTGTATAGGCATGTGTTGTTGATTCAATTTTCTGCAGCTTTTCATTGGCTTCATGGAGTGATATTTCCCTGCTAGCAATGCTCCTGGAAACACTATTAACCAGTGTCACCTTTTGAAGGTCAGTCGACCTTTCCGTGATCCTGATAATTCTTGTTGCCTCCATTTGATCGACAGCAAAAATAATGCCTGTTGGTGTGACATAACTATGTGAATTTTCGAAGCCATAGGTGGCTGCAATACGCATCATTGTATCCTCGACACGGTACGTCTCCGCCCCGCTCTGGAGCATTAATTTCCCCGCCAACAAACAGCATTCCACTACTTCATTAATTTCCACTGACTGATTAGAATTTGATTCCATACACACGTCTCTCCACTTTATTAGGATTACTGCTTATATACTATCCTACCCCGATTTCGTAAAGCCTTCTAAATTTTAATGAAAAACTGCCATTTTAACAAGATGAATACGGTAAATTATCTTTAGTATGCCCTAATCCTCGCAGTTGTCCGGATGTATTTTACATTTTATCAGTGATTTGACCATTTACCCGGAAATAACAAAATCCCCTTCAGGAAACGGGTTCAAACCCAGTCTCCCAAAGGGGCAACTTTAGTAAAACTCTTTTGCAATTATATTATATTACATTCAATAAAATCGTCACTTTAAATAAATCACCATCAACATCAATTTCCATTTCACCGTCGTGGAGGTCGACGATTGACTTGGCAATAGCAAGACCGAGCCCGGAGCCTTCCGTTTGCCTTGATACATCGCCACGTTTAAAGCGTTCAAATAATTCGTTGACATCGCCGCCAAGTTCATATTTGGCGATATTTTTAAACGAAATTTCAGCCTTATCCCCAACCTGGTTCATAGAAATATAGACCCGCGTATTCTCAAGCGAATATTTAAGAATGTTACCAATAATGTTATCAAACACACGCCACATTTTTTGCCCATCGACCACTGCATAGATTGGCTTTTCAGGGTTTGTCACCCTAAACTGCAGCGTTGATTCGCTCATCTTTTCATTATACTCCGCCAAGGCTTGCTCCAATAATTGGGCCAAATCTACCTTTTCTTTGATAAGCTCAACATTGCCGCTCGCCATTTTTGAAGCTTCAAATAAATCATCTATTAAAACTTTCAAACGTTTTGACTTTCGATCAATAATTTCAAGATAAGAATCCCTCTCATCCTCACCTAAATCCGGAGTTTTTAATAGCTCTGTATAGGTAATGATAGACGTTAAAGGCGTCCGTAAATCATGACTAACATTGGTAATCAGCTCTGTTTTCAAGCGCTCACTCTTCGCTTGCTCTTTTTGCGAAGCTTTTACACCGTACTTTAACGTATTAATATTTCCTGCTAGTTTTGCAAGCACAGACTTTCCGACAATCGGCAGATCCGGTTCGAAATTTCCAGAAGCCAGCTCATTCGTATTTTTTACAATTCGATTAAAGTAACCGATGCGTTTTAATAGCATTATTAAAATCGGCAATCCCACAACAAGGAAAGCAGGTACATAGATGATGATAAAAGCAGGCTCCACAGCCACAACCGCTGCTCCCAGTCCAAACGCAAACACGATGGCTAAAATAATGATAGCTTGCGTTCCAACACGGCGATTTAAGAATGCACTCTTGAGGGCTTCATTCATTCTAATAAGTAATGCCCCTTTGAGATCCGCTTTAAAAAGGGAACGGTCTTTATATCTATCAAATAGCAATTTGCCTTGAACTAGTGTTAAAGCTAGAAATAGTGCACACCAAAATAGGTTATAAAGAATCCCTTCGACCAGTTGGTAGAAAGTGTGCCAATAACCAAGGAAATACCCCTGCACAAGGAACGCCCATGAGACTATGAAAGAAACTCCAAACATGATAACTTTTACATCAACCGGAACCTTATTATAGTATCGTTCTATTTTTTCAAATGACAGTGAACGAACAATAGCCGTATTTTTATATAAAAAGATACTTAGGATCAGCGCTGCAATTCCAGCTAAACAATAAATATAGTAAGTGGCTTGGTTCTTTTTAAAATCATAGAATTCATTTAGTACAGTATTTGTTTGTGATGACGTTTTTGGAACGGCTATTTGCCCTTCGAATGTTGCTTTATTATTGTTAAAGAGTTGTTCTACTTGCTCTTTATAGTTAAAACTATAATAGCGTCCCTCAATCGATAGATCCGTATAATTCTTAATGAATGCCATATTTTTGTTATTCATTAATTGAGAAACAGGACCATCATTTAGATTTAGATTTGTGTAAACTTTACCCGTTTCATTGTTTTTTAAATAATATTTAAATGAATTTTTATATGTTATAAACTGTGGGCGGAGGTTCTCCCGATCGATGAAATACTGGTCAACTTCCGCCTCTTTTTCTTTCATAATTTTTTGGCGGACATGGTCATCGCTCGTAAAGTTGGCTGTAATGTCGGCAATTTTTTGGTCACGCTCAGCTTCCAAGAAGATTTTCACCTCTTCGTTATTGGCTGCTACAGCATCTTGAATTTTTTCTTCGTATTGCCCTTTTATATTCGTAATTTGTTCATTTAAATTCCCGTAACGATAGCGATGCTCTTCAATTTCTTCTTTTGTAACAGTAATTTTCTTTTTAGCTTCTTCACTTGTTATCCCGCCAATTTCAAACATCGCTAAACGGTCGATAAATTCATTTAAAGTATGATCAAAATCATCAGTTTGAAAATAATTTTGATTAAAGTAATAATCTGCTTTTGTGAACCCAACTAAAAGACCGTTTATGCCGTACGATAACAGTAGGATCCACGCAATAACAGCAATTTTACTTTTCCATTTTGTAGCCAATTCCCCACACCACCTTTAAATATCTCGGATTCTTCGGATCAATTTCAATCTTTTCACGGATTTTTCGAATATGTACAGCCACCGTATTTTCCGCATTATAGCCAGGCTCATTCCAACCCCGTTCATATATTTCATGGATGTAAAAAACACGCCCGGCATTGGTCATCAACAGCTCCACAATTTTGTATTCAATCGGCGTCAGCTTTACTGGCTCACCGTTGACTGCCACTTCTTTCGCTGCTTGATCAAGAGTCAGCCCGCGCAGGTCAATGATTTTATCTGCCGCACCTTCATATGTACCAAGGGTCACATACCGTCTCAGTTGCGATTTCACACGGGCAATTAGCTCGAGTGGGTTGAACGGCTTCGTCACATAATCATCGGCTCCAACCTGAAGGCCCAAGATTTTATCAGTGTCCTCACTTTTCGCACTCAGCATAATGATCGGAATGTTTTTTTGCTCCCGAATTTTAAAGGTCGTAGATATCCCATCAAGCCGCGGCATCATGATATCTAAAATAATAAGATGAACGGTTTGCTCATTTAACTTTTCAATCGCTTCGATGCCGTCTTTCGCTTTTATAACCGTGATTCCTTCATTTTTTAAATATATTTCAATCGCATCTCTGATTTCTTTTTCATCATCAACAACAAGTACATTGTAATGGCTCATTTTTCTCACACTCCTTTCCAAATTATACTAGTTTATCGAGAGAAAATCCGCTTGGGACCTGAGCCCCATGACTGCTTTCTTGAACTATTTCCATTGTAGCCGCTAAATCTTAACATTGAAGGAGGATAAACCTTAAGAATTTCTTAAGATTGGGTGGGGTATTCTTAAGAGATGGGGTACGTTTAGCGACTGCTCCTTCCTTGAATGGTTGGAGAAATGATCTTCAAAAAAAGAAGGCTATAAAACAATAAAAAAGACCATATCAATTTTAATTATATGGTCGTATGTATCGAATCTATTTAGTTTTCGCCTGGGAAAAGAACGGCTAAAATAACTACATCCTTATCAATCAACTTGTAATAAACCCTGAATTTCCTTACCACTACCCTTGAAATACCTTTATATTTACCAAATTCCTCAGTATACGACTTACCAATAATATTATTCTGTAGTAGTTCTTCAGTTTCTAAAATAAACTGAGAAATAAAATCTAGGGTTTCTTCAGCGGTAAACCATTTACTCCCAAACTGAGTAAGTTTTTCTTTAACAGCAGGAGTCCAAATGACAGTTCGATCGTACATTACATAAAATCCTTTTTGGATAGTGATTTTAATAACTCTGCGGTAGTCATGCCACGTCCATTTTCGTACTGCTCCATGCTTTCATTCAACAAACGCATGAGTTCAGCGTATTCTTCAGCTTCAACCTTTATGGACTTTTCATCCTCTTCTTGAAGAACAAGTGTAAATTTCCCCTTGCCAGGAATTGAAAATTGAAATACAGAATTCTCACTATTCATATTAGAAATATGATTCATAAGTTCTTCGGAAGAATGGATTCTTCCCATAGTAATCACCACCATTATGATTCTTAATCTTATAATACCATATCCAATTCATGTAATATACAACTGCTAAACCTAGGATGTATATTCTTTTCAGTGAAATTCTTCACCTTCCCCAAAAGGGCTATATTAAAATTCGTTTTGAAAGCTCTAGTTTCCCAAAATAAAATTTGTTCGCTTTTCGTTCATGATCTTTTAAAAAGTATAATGTTAGATCCTCGGCCACATGGTGGTCATGACAAAGGAAAAGGAGAAATCGATAATACATATTATATATGTCATCAAGATTCTCTTTCATCACAACCACCCTTCATTAATAAAACGGCTTGAAATGAAAAAGGTTACAAC
>JAEWMK010000408.1 GCA_023457235.1 Bacillota bacterium | reverse complement strand
TCCGCCGCCAACGCCGCCATCGACCACGTGCGCGACTGGGTGCTGGGCAGCAACGGCAAGTGGGTGACCATGGGCGTGCCGTCCGACGGCAGCTACGGCATCCCCGAAGGCGTGATGTTCGGTTTCCCGGTGACCACCGAAAACGGGGAATACACCCTGGTCAAGGACCTGCCGATCGACGATTTCAGCCAGCAATACATCGACAGGACCCTGGCCGAGCTGGAGGAAGAGCGCTCGGGCGTGGCGCACCTGCTGGGCTGATCGTGTACAGGCCAGTGGATGGCGCAAATGAGCCAGGACCGGTGCCCAGCGCACCCAGTGCACCGGTCGTTGCAGTCATCATCCCGTCGTTTCGGGAGCGCGCGTCGGTCGTTGATGTCGTCCGAAAGGTCGGCAGCGAGGCGGCTCACATCATCGTTGTCGACGACGCCTGTCCGGAGGAGTCCGGACGCAAGGTTCAACAAGAGGTCGATGATCCGCGGGTTGAAGTGATCTTCAACGAGACCAATCTGGGCGTGGGCGGAGCTATGGTGGCAGGCTACCGGCGTGCCATCGAGCTATGCGCGGATATCTGCGTGAAATTGGACGCCGACGGCCAGATGGACCCAAAACTGATTCCATCCCTGCTCGTGCCGCTCCTGACTGGCCGCGCGGACTATGCAAAGGGAAACCGGTTTTTTCACATCCACGATGTGGTCGACATGCCGGGGATTCGATTGCTGGGCAACGCGGCGTTGTCGTTTCTCAGCAAGCTTTCCAGCGGCTACTGGAATATTTTTGATCCAACCAACGGCTTTACCGCGATCCACGCGGTGTGTCTCAAAAACATCGAGCTAGACAAGCTGGACCACGGGTTCTTTTTTGAAAGTGACCTGTTGTTCCGTCTGCATCTGATCGACGCAGTGGTGGTCGATGTCCCCATGCGTGCCGTGTACGCGAACGAGACGAGCAGCCTAAGCCCGCTGAGGGAGGCACCTCGCTTCTTTTTCCGGCACGCGCGCAACTTCTTCAAGCGGGTCTTCTACGAATACTTCCTGCGTGACTTCAACCTAGCCTCTCTCCAGCTGATGGGTGGAACTGGACTTATCCTGTTCGGGCTGTTGTACGGAGGTTCCGCCTGGCTAGCGAACTACTCGAAGGGAGTCGAGTCTCCGGCGGGAACGGTCGGCGTGGTGAGTATCGCAATGGTCGTCGGGTTCGTTCTACTGCAAGGGTTTTTCGCATTCGATTATGCGCGTATCCCCCGCTGGGCCGCCCAGCACCGCCTGCAATGAGCAGGCTGGGCATGTCCGGGAGTCGCGACTTCGTGGCGTTGGCTGCGGTGGTGGCGTGCGCGGCTGCCATTGCCTGGTTCTACTACACCGGACTGTATTGCAGTGACGATACCCGCTATCTGATCGGTGCGATCCGGATCGCGATCGGGGAAGACATCTCGACCGGCTCACTGGCCGAGCGTCGCGTTGCACTACTGATACCAGCGGCACTGATGTACGGTCTGACGCGAAGTATCGATTGGGCCATCGCCATCTATCCTTTGTTTTACGTAGGAGTGGGTGTCGTTTCCTACGTGCTCGCGCGACGCTTTTTCGGCCGACGGGCAGCTGTAGTGGCGGCGTTGTTGGCTCTAGCTCAGCCAACGCTATTTCTATACGCCGGCGCACTGACTCCAGACTTGGCTTCGGCGTTTTTCCTTGCGCTGGCGCTGTTCTTTGTCTGCTTAATGATTGATGCCGAAGCGCGTGGACCGCGCTTGTGGCTGGCTGCTGCGATTGGCGCGAGCATCGCAATGGCTTTTGTGCTGAAGGAAAGCAGCGCAGTCATAGTGGTGATTCCAGCCGTACTGGTCGCGGTCGGCCTTGCCAGGAAGCAGGTTGCGGTGTCGATCACCGTGGCGGCCATGATGGTGGCCGGGTTCGGGCTTGTGTTGTTGCTTGAGACGGTGCTGTTCCGGGTTGCAGCAGGCCACTGGTATTCGAGTGTTGCAAGCCTGCTGGCCCCGCACGATTTCGGACGCTACGTCGACGTTCAGGGGCGGACACCGTTGATGCGCCTCAGGACCTTGCGAGTGGTGTTGGGACCCCACGCCACCATGCTGTTCCTGGTGGCAGGTGTAGGGTCCATCCAGCTCCTGTGGCAATCGTTGAAGAGACAGCTTTCCTTTCGGGAAGCAGTGACCTGGTGGACCATTGCCGGATTCTGGGCCTGGCCGGCGTTCTATTTCACCTTTGGCACCGCTTCGCTGAGCGAGTACGCGCCGCCTGTCATGCAGCAGCGCTATTACGCTCCGTGTGTCGTCCCTGCTGTCCTGTTGGTCGTGCGCCTGCTCGAATCATTCGTCAGCGCACCGGTTTGGAAGCCGGGGCGGCTTGCCGGAGGCTTGGTCGCGGCCGGACTTCTCCTGTTATTGCTGGCAGCGCCGTATGCTGAGCGGCACCAGCGGGGGTTGATCTACGGTGCTCCGGCAAAGGAAGCATTTATCATCGCCGTTGCGGATTTGCAGCGGCGCTTCCCCGAACTTCCGATCGTAGACACCGATAGTGGCTGGACTACTGATCTCAATCGGTGTCGTGCGCTGTTGCGGTCGGATCCGGCGGACGGGGAAGGCAAGTTGCTGGAGGCAATACGTAGTCGATCTGACCTTCATGGCAGGTTTGGTTACCTGAAACCTACCAATCTCGAAGGACCTTATCTGCTCGTCGGACATGGACACCTCCTGTCCGAAAAGGAACCCAAGCGTTGGGTACAGGAATTGAACAAGCGCGTCGAGCTCGGCGAGGTCCGAGCGGAAAGAGTCGGGGTTTACTCGATTGCACGCACCCGCGACTTGGTGAAATGGAGGTGGCTACCCCGGGAGCTGGCTGTCCGAGGGTCGACCGCGGACCCAAAGGGAGAGCAGGAGATCGCGACTTTCCGTGAAAGCGATCGAGCTGTTCTGGATGCTCCACATCAGTCAGTAGAAGCCTATCTGATCACCCCCTGATGGGAAGCGGCTCTGAATCTGGGAAAAAACCTCATTAGTGCTTCAAATGGTGCACTGGAGGCAGGCGTTTGACGCATGGAAGCCTGATGAAAAACAGGTTTGGCCTTCCATAAAAGTCATGTGTTCAGCACTACCAAGTAGGTTGAATGTTCTCGTCCAGCGTCCAGACAACGTCACGACCACTCGGGTCGCGCGTGAGTACGAAGCGGACCGGGGCATTGGTCGTGACCGGAGCCTGCGAGCCGCTGACTGGGTCCGGCAGCGGGACGATGAAAAGACCGCTGGCGTCGATCTCGCGGCGCGCCCGGATGTCGCCCAGGTCGCCGATGTCCAGGATGTGGCCTTCGCGTCTCGCCAGGGAGTGCCTGAAGTTCACCAGCACGTCCGCGCGTGCCGGCTCGACGCCTTCGACCAACAGGGTGGCACCGGTGATCAGCAGGTCCGGCCAGACGCGGCCGTTTTCGGGCAGGTCTGTATACAGCGCTACCG
>JAEWMK010000407.1 GCA_023457235.1 Bacillota bacterium | reverse complement strand
CACCATATGTTTGCAATATTGTCGCTTAGTTTACGGCTGTTGTAGTTTTACCCACTCCCCCTTTCCAGGAATAAAATGATATGACCTTTCCTTCATTACTATTTCTTCGTTGTTTATGAGGAATATTCTTTCGAAAATTAGGTTTTATCATTTCCTTTTCTATCGGTTCTTCTGCCAGGTATTCTTCATTTTCCAATTGGAAAGATTCATGAATTAATGCCTGTTCTTCTATAACTTCTTTTAGAGATTCATCAAAGGTTTCTGCCTCTTCAATTGCTGCAGCAACCTCCCTTTGAACTATAATTGATTGTGGCTGTTTAGGTTGTTGATCCAAAATAAACAACAATCGGTTAACATCTATTGGTAAAGGGAGCATTTGAGCTTTACTCTTACTTACTTCACGCCACAATTCCATATTTGAATCTCGAGTAACGACAAAAACACTCAAATTCGGATATATTTTCTTTATAAATGAAGCTAATGTATGACCTAACATATCAGGTAAGACCCCATTAATTAAAACAGCATCGTACTCCATTATCTGTGATTGAATAGCATCCATAACCTCTTCGCCATTTTCCACAATATTTAATATGAAGTCATGACTATGCAAATCTTGAATCCAATCACTATTTTCTCGATGTGGATCAGCTACAAGTAAATTCAAATGTCCTCACCTCTTTTCTTTAAGAAAATCTATCAAAGGTTCCCATTCCATAAAAATAGACTCCCAATCGGATAATAGATAAGGAGTCGGATTATAAGGTACAATTAGATTAGGAGCCCTTTTAAATTCTCCTGTGTATATTTCATTTGGCAACACGGTGGGTTCTGCTCGATTCACTATCAGAATAGTATCTTCTGTTATTTTTTCTTTTGCTCTAACTAACGCTTCCGTTGATGGATCGACGATAAGAATACGGTGCAGATCATAATCTTTATTCAATTCATCTATAGGTGTTTCGGTAATCAACCACCCTGTTTTGGGAATATCGCCATTACTTATCATTAAATCATCTAACTTATGTGATGTTAAATATGAAAACCCTCCCGAATGATCGAAAACTTTCACATTCTTCCCTTGTTTATTCAGTAATTGAGCAATGACAGCCATAGCTGTTGTTTGACCAGAACCACCTTTTGCCCTTTCTACAACAACTACTTGGAGTTTATCGTTATCTAAATCTTGTTTAGATACTTGATTTCTAACAGATTTAGCCATTTTTGCTAGGTTTTCTACCTCTTTCAGTATATGAGCTGCTTTAATTGGACCATTTTCAGCTGTTAAAGTTCTACATCCGTATTTTTCTGCTTGATTAACAATTTCAATTCCTCTCTCATCTTTTTTACCTACAATGATAAAAATTTGGGCATCTGGTGAATGTTCACGAATGATTTTTGCCATCTCCTCTGGCTTGTCGACCCCTGTTGAACCTGTTTTTCTCATAATGATAGCTAAATGGACACTTTCATTCATTTTTAATATTTTCTTTAGTTCGGTAACATTCTTGGATCGTCCAACCTCTTCAAAATCAGGCAATTGACTTTTTAGCCAATCCTCATTTTGAGGTGCATTACAGCAAAGCAATAGTTTGAAAGATTGTCCAAGATCCATCTCCTCTTCTTCCTCTTGCCAAAATACCATGTCTAAATCATTATTTACCATTATTATGTCCCCTCTCTTTTTATTTAGTTATATATGGCAATGGGTCTACATGGTTTCCATTAAGTAATACTTCAAAATGCAAATGAGAACCCGTTGATCCACCTTCACTCCCCATTGCAGCAATTGGGAAGCCTGCAGGAATTTCTTGTCCAGCCGATACAAATAATCTCTGAGAATGTCCATATCTTGTTTGCATGCCGTTCCCATGATCAATAATAATTAAAGTACCAAATCCTGTTGTAGCAGTACCTGATCTCCCAGCAAATGTGACTTTGCCAGCTGCATATGAATAAATAGTTGTACCTAAAGGTGCAGCCATATCTATTCCTTTATGCATCCTGCCCCACCTAGGACCATATTTACTTGAAAGGGTATATTCTACCACCGGTACTACAAATTCACCTATTGAAACGGGGGCTTCTGCAGCGAACAGTGCGGCTTGGGCTTTGATAGCTGCCACATAGTTCCAATCATCTCTAAATGCATAGATTGCCATATCAACATCATTTGAAAAGCCCGAACTTAATAAAATACTTCCCATTCGTTTAGATGCCTCTAAAGGATCAAATGGATCTTCACCTGCTTGTGCTGGCTTAATTAAATAATGACCAATTCCTCCTGTATCACTGACCATTAATTTTCCTGTAATTGGGTTTACATACTTTCCAAATCGTGTTTCTACATAATGAAATGCGGCAATGTAGTTCCAAGGTATTCCATATTCCTCCTCTACCATTTTATAAATAGACATATATTCCGCCGGAATGATGGATAAAGCAAGTTTGCTTGGCTCCAAAGATAATGATGTTCCACTAACCGCATATTGCATATTGTAAGCCCATGCGAAAGCTTGGGCTTCGTCTACTTTATCATTAAATTTAGTAATTCGCTTTATTTTCGGCTTTACTTCGTCTTTACTATTCCACGCTTGAATACTACTCAAATATTTTGCAATCGTCCAAACTACATCTTCCATTCTGTCTCGTTCGGGCGGAATATGTTCATGGTTTTCTTCTTCCTCGTCTGTACGAGGAATTTTGTGCCAATCATAATCACGTTTACTTAATCGATAACTACTCCAAAATTCATCTGGAAGATCAAAAGCATCATTATGAAACAAGCCACCCTTCTTAGCAAATTCCGTCTGAACGGCATGTATCCCAGCAATGATTGACCAAGGAATTTTAAATTCAATGGATGCAGGAATATAATATTCTTGTAATAGATCCATCGGAATCTCTAATGCTGGTGCACCAACACCTTGTTTATATTTCTCCTCCCCCATTTTTTGAATCGCCATTAAAGATGCTAAATCGCCAATTAAGCTATTCAAAACCATGATAAGTAAAAGTGGAATAGTCAAGATTAATCCTAACAACACAAGTGCTACTTTCCTGAAGACAGGCTTATCTTTTACTAGTTTTAAAGCTTTAACGATTAGTTTTAAATCCACCATTTCCCTCCTTTACTCCAACAAAAAAGGCGCCTTTCTATATAAATGGAAAGCGCCTTTTTTGACATTTAAATATATTCTTGATAATAGTAGAATAGCAGGTTTTTCAGCCAAAAATATTCGGGAAGTGTCCGCAATTTTTCTCTTTTATTGTTTTTCTTGTGGACTTGTTGGTTTCTTGAAATTCTTTAGGCGTTCTTCTCTAAGTCTTGTTGTGTATTCAGCAAATGTCGTTTTTGATAGATCAACAGTTTCTGTATTTGCTTGCTGGTGTTGTTCGTTAGGCCTTGTTTGCTCTGGCTGCCTTGTTGGATTTAGGTGAACTTGTTGGAATTGTTTAGGTTGTATTGGTTCTTCAGTAATCTTCGGGTCTTTGTTAGTTTGTTCTGGCTTTTGACGATAATCATTTAGTTCGATAACTTTGTCTTCTTTGTTGGCTTTTTCTTGTTCATGATGTTTGTTTCCATTTTGGTCATAGGAATTTGTTCGAACCATATCGCGATTTTCGGCAAATTTTACGTGTTGATTGGCTAGATCGCTGTTTCCCGAATTTCGTAAAATCTCTTGTGTTTGTTGTCTTGTATCATATAAACTTATTTGGACTTCCTGGTATTTTTCCTCTCCACCCGAAGCAACAAATTGAGCGTGGTCGCTCGTCCGCTGTTTATCAAGACGACTTAATTCAGATTCAATACTAACTTCACGCATGTGTAAACTTTCCAACTTATCTTTTTCACTGTGATTACTGATCGCTTGCTTCCAATCATTATAGTTAATGTAGTTATAATCATTCTTTTCATCTTCTGTCAGTTGTTCACCATTTTCTATGCGAACATGATAAGCTTCTTGCTCTTTTTGTAGCTCATCGCGATTAAGCGATTCAATAAACATCTGGCGGTCAGGTGTAGCAATTTCTGGTGATTCATTTGAAAGATGATTCTTCATTACACTCTCTCCTTGTTGTTTCTTCAAATAATCACTCAATTCGCCACGCTGGCTTCGTTCTTCACTTGTTAACGGCTTTGAGGTATCAATCAATTTCTTTTCATTATACTTAAGGGCATTTTCTCTTAAGATATCATGTTCTTTCTGTTGCAATAATTGTTCGTTGGCATTTAAATGCTGCATTTTCGCTTCCCCACCTTGTCTTACGTGAAGCATTGGATCATCCATTTTTTGTTGCTGCAATGTAAGTTTTTGCTGGTGAAATTGTTTCTGTTGACTCCAAACTTGATCAAGTTCTCTACGCTGTTCTGGCATAACATGAGCGCGAACTTGCTGACGTTCTTGCTGCTGAACTAATTTTAAATCTGCCTGTTCAGCACTTGAAAGCTGAACGCCTTCTTCTATCTTATTCTCATACTTAAACCGTTCATTTTGTAATTCATCTAAGCTCATTTTTGATAACTCTTCTTTCCGCAATGCAGTTGATAACTCTGTTTCTCTTTCATCTAGTCCACTTGCTTCAAACTGTGCTGGATTGTTTCGCTTTATTTCTGTTAACGACTCGAGTTCATTTCTTGTATCACGTATGCGTTTCATTCGATTTTTCTCCATCAATTCTTCCGAAGACGTATCTTTCCGTCTCTTCGCATAGCGATCAAACAAATTTTCCGTATTTTCTTGTGGAGCCACTTTCTTTAAAGTACCTTTTGCACGTTGTTCAACAATTCCTGATATTTTTGCGATTCCAGGGGACATGCGTTTCCAAATATTTGGTGACAAATATATCGCAACGGATAAAATAAGCAAAGTCATACCTTGTATTAATATAAAATGCCAATCAAGCAAACTTAATAAAAATAACAATAACATCACAATTGAAATATAGACGGTTGCTGAAATTTTCAATAATGCAAACTGAATCATTAACCCTAAGTATTTTTTAACCCAGCCCATTCCAATATGGGCCAAAAACGGCAAAGGGACCATAAACGGAGCAGCTACAATGCCGGCAAGCAGCAAGATGCCACTTACATTCATTAACCCGGCCACAACAATCGTCAGCAGCAAAAATGCTAGAGAATTCACAAATGAGATCAGACCTACCATCGATCGAACTGGCGGTCCTAGCTCTTTCATCATATTTGATGCAGCTTCACCCTCATGATCAATATCTTCATCAGCTAAGACATCCACCAATGCCTTTCGTTCAATTGAACCCGGTGCATAGCTTAAAAAAAGATCTTTCCAATTTCCTGAAACAGAAACATTTTTCACACTAAGCATACCGCTTTCCTTCCCTGTAACACCAGGTGGTTTTAAACTGCCAAACTGACCACTCGTCCAAGGCAAATCAACAGTGACTTGCCAAATCATATTGTTCGTCTGTGCTAAACGTTTTAAGCCACCGTCCCGAGCACTATTTTCATTTCCATCCAAATTGGTAATGCCGAGGACACTTAGACTCAAGTCATCAATGATGTCGGATCCAACTTGGGCGAGATCATCGATATATTTGATTCCGCCGATCAAAAGGGTCGATGCTAGTAAAGCGACAAGCAACATGCTGACCATTTCGCCTTTCTGCCCACGAACCCAAGCTATTATCATGAAAATAAGTAGTAATGTTGACGCAGCCGGAAAGACTTTTTTGAAAAAGTGTTCAGAAAGAGCAGATATTTTTCCGTCAATTTCATCTAACGATGCTGTCAAAATATTCGTTGAAAATCCCATTTGGAGTAGAAATACACCGAATCGGACGAGCTGAACGCCACTGCGGAAAATAGCTGCGGCTATTGTGTTTTCTGTAACATCGCCGGGATTTTTTAATTCCGGAAAAATCCCACTCCATTCGGCAAATTTTAAATCAGAGTCCCATTTGTAGTATTCTGGAGGAACTTTCTTATATTCCAGTTCTATATTTGTTTCAATTCCCATTTCAACTTCGGTTGGATATAAATTATTAATAACTGACTCTGGTTCAGCTGCGACACTTGAACTAAATGTAAATAGCATACAGACGAGGAGCATCAGTGGTCA
Organism: Bacillota bacterium; assembly: GCA_023457235.1. Taxonomy (GTDB): domain Bacteria; phylum Bacillota; class Bacilli; order Bacillales; family Bacillaceae_J; genus Schinkia. The sequence continues at coordinate 1,297 of JAEWMK010000407.1, read as the reverse complement.
ATGGGTTTTCTCATTTTCTTATCACTTCCTTTTTTTCGCAATAAAAAAACGACTTGAGAGTAAACTCAAATCGTTTTTTTAAAAATTGATAGTATATGTTATAAGCATTAATGTTAACGTTCGGATTACTGATCGTAGCCATGTTGTCAAAGAAAAATGGAAAATAGACCACCCTTAAGCCTGACAAACTTGTAGGGAATGGTCTATTCAAAGAAATACCTATTGAGCCAGCCGCTCTTTTTGAGGAGGGCGACTGTTATACACAACCGTAGATGTTAGCAGCATCTGCGGTTATTTTCATTGTATGTTTTATTGTTCTTATTCAGATTGCACCAATATTTTATTTGAATTTCAAATTAATCTAATGCCATTGGAAAGTTTTTATCCGCACCCCAGATTCTATTTGCATCAGTACCATATGAAACTGCAATAGCATGTAAATTATCTTTTCCTTTGATTTTAACATAAATAGGAACGTTAATATTCAGACCAATCGGAACTTCCGGCCAGACTTCAAAAGCTTCAACGACTTGACCTGGTTTGAATGCAGGAAGCATCTCGGAGCCGTAATCAGCAAAAAGAAACTTTTCTTTTGAAATATCCATTTCTTCTTCGGGTGGAACTTCTACATTTTGATAATACTTCGCTTTCATCATGTCATAAAACTCATCTTCGGTTTCAATGTCTTCGGTATTGAAAAAGTCATATGTCCACTGAATTGCTAGTTGTGTCGCTTCAGGGAGTTCATCAAACTTTGCTTTTTCGCCATTGGCTTTAATCGGCACTGGAAAGTCAGAATCTATCTTTTCTTCTTGTACAGCTTCAGCTGCCACTTCAACTGATTCATCTTGTACCACAGTTTCCTTTAGTTGTTCTTGCTGCGCTAGTTGGTCTTTATCGTTGCCACAGGCTGTTAAAACACTTATTGCTAGTAATACTATGAGTGCTAGTTTAGTACATTTCATGCTATTTCCCCTTTCTTAGCATTTTTGTCTATTTATCCTCTTTTTCCATATTAATACTATATCATGAAAAGACTAGGAGAAAGTCCTAAAATAGTCCGCGATTTTTTAAATAAAAAAGACTATCTCAAAAAATTTTGGTAGATAGTCTTTGAAGTTGATAATATTAATTCATTAAATTTTTAATCGTTTCCTTACTAAGCTTTGTTACTTTTTCAACTTGTTCAACTGTAAAGCCGTCTTTCAACATGTTTTGGGCTACTTCAATCAAAGCTTCTTTTTTCCCTTCTTCTTTCCCTTCTTCTCTTCCTTTAATCCTGCCTACTACCATACCT
>JAEWMK010000406.1 GCA_023457235.1 Bacillota bacterium | reverse complement strand
AGTAATAAATGTAAATGAACGATCTTCAAATACAGTAATTTCAACTGGGATAATTAAACCAGCTTGTTCTGCAGTACGAGCATTAAACTCCTTACAGAATCCCATGATGTTTACACCTGCTTGACCTAACGCAGGACCAACTGGTGGTGCTGGATTAGCTTTACCTGCAGGAATTTGAAGTTTTACAATTTTAATAACTTTTTTAGCCACGAGACACACCTCCTTAAATAGTCCGTGATGTGGTAAAATTAGGCCCTTTAGACCCTCCCACTCATACTCCTATATATCTACAAAAGTCTCTGTAATTTGAGACTCATAGGAAACACAAGAATTTTATCATTTATTAGACAAGAACGCAAGTTGTTTTTTAGTTTATTATACAGATTGAATTTGTGTAAATTCCAATTCAACCGGTGTTTCTCTACCGAACATATTAACATGAACTTTAACCTTCTGCTTGTCCATATCAATTTCCTCAATCGTCCCCGTGAAGTTCGTAAATGGCCCTTCAATGACGCGCACCGTATCCTTAAGCGAGAAGTCAATTTCGGTTGGCATTTTGTCCAATCCCATTCTTTTTAGGATTACATCAACTTCATCGGGTTGAAGCGGAATAGGTTTAGAGCCGGAACCTGTTGATCCAACGAATCCTGTTACACCAGGCGTATTTCTTACAACATACCAAGAATCATCAGTCATAATAATTTCAACTAATACATATCCAGGAAATACTTTTTTCTTAACGACTTTCTTTTTACCATTTTTTATTTCTTGCTCTTCTTCTTCTGGAACAACAATGCGGAATATTTTATCTGACATTCCCATTGATTCAACACGTTTTTCTAAATTTGTTTTTACTTTATTTTCATATCCGGAATACGTATGCACAACATACCAATTTTTTTCCATCATTTAGGACGTTTTCAGTCCATTCCCTCCCTAATTGGATATTTCGCTGTCAACCCCATGAAGTAATCTTAAAGCGCTTCCGCTTTTCACTGTCTAGCTCCAGCCACCCAGCGCCTAGCGAGACTTCCTTCACCTCCGTACGATAAGTCAACATCGCCTCTCTTCGCTCGTCGTGTTTCCTTTATCTCCTACGGTTCAGTCAGTCCGAACGGCGCTGAACGGGTGGCCTCCGCTTTTCGAACAAACACGAAAAAACCCGTTGAACGGGTTCTATTTCCTGTATTTCCTTGATTACACAACATTATACCATAATTTATCACAGTGCAATAACTTAACCAAGAATTAAGCGAATTAAAGATGAAATTCCCATATCTACAACGGTAAAAAACAAAGCCACAAATGTAACTGTAACAATTGTTGTTATAGTATATTTAGTCAATTCCTTTTTCTTCGGCCAGCTTACTTTTTTCATTTCGCGGACAACATCACGAAAGAATTTTACGATACGTTGCATGTAGTTACCTCCAACTTCACGTTCGGACATTTATAATAGGGTACATTTACCCATTCTTCTTATTCACTTGTAAAACTGTAACATAGTCATAATTTAAATGTCAATGTTAACTTCATTCAAGTGAAGTCTTCGACAAAAAAGGGAGATTACAGCGTAATTTCCCTTAATTCTAAATATCGTTCCAGCTTTCGTTTTACTCTTTGGAGCGCATTATCGATTGATTTAACGTGACGATTTAAGTCTTCGGAAATCTCTTGATATGTACGACCATCTAGATAAAGACTAAGAACCTTTCTCTCTAAATCGCTTAATATCTCGGCCATTTTAACCTCAATATCATCAAATTCCTCTTGATTAATAATCAATTCTTCAGGATCAAGTGCTTTCGTACCTGAGATGACATCGAGTAATGTACGGTCGGATTCCTCATCATATATGGGCTTGTCCAATGAGACATAAGAGTTTAACGGAATATGCTTTTGGCGTGTGGCTGTTTTAATCGCTGTTATGATCTGCCTCGTAATGCACAACTCAGCAAATGCTTTAAAGGATGACAACTTGTCTTCTTTAAAGTCACGAATTGCTTTATAAAGGCCGATCATACCTTCTTGAACGATATCCTCTCGATCTGCTCCAATTAAAAAATAAGACCTTGCCTTTGCACGAACAAAATTCTTGTACTTATTAATTAAGTACTCCAAAGCTTCACTAGAACCTGCGTGGACTTGTTCGACTATTTCTTCATCCTCTAGACGCTCAAAATCTTTGATAGTATTTTCTTTGAGGTTTATGCTCACTCTTTGATCCCTCCGTCCACATCCGATGCATATAGATAGCAATATTATACAGCAGGTAAATTCAGGGAGTCAACCATTCAACGGTCTCCTCGACGCCATTTTTCGAAAATTTCAGCAATTTCACCTCTTATTTTGATGCGATTCGTTGCTTTTGATTGATTTGTTTCAAGTAAAGATTTATTTATTTTATTCTCAATCGAATTCATTTCGTTTAATAACTCTCTTGCTGATTTTCTTAAAGCCCCTTGACCAAATACAACCCATTGTTCGGTATAATCCGATGTGGCTACATGTACTTGTGTTTTAATATTATTCAGTTCGTTGGCCATTTTTTCAATTCTTTCATCAGCAATTTCATTTTCCTTTGTATAAATTACTTCTACATTGTGGTTTGTTGTTTTTGTTTCAATACCTGGGACTTGGTGAGCATCGAACACGATGATGACGCGGTATCCGGTAAAGGCTTTATACTCCGCCATTTTCTCTATTAATTTGTCCCGGGCTCCAGCAAAGTCAGTCTTTTTCAATTCTCTTAGTTCCGGCCAAGCACCGATAATGTTGTAACCGTCGACTATTAGTACATCCATAACTACTATTCCCCAATAGGATTCCGCTTACGGTAAACCTCGTACATTAATAAACTGGCAGCAACTGATGCATTAAGCGATGTAACCTTGCCGACCATCGGCAATCGAATTAAAAAGTCGCATTTTTCACTGATAAGTCTGCCGATTCCTTTGCCTTCACTACCAATGACAATTGCAAGCGGCATTTTTGCATCCATTTGTCGGAAATCTTGCTTCCCTTTTGCATCTGTTCCTATAATCCAAATGCCCTTTTCTTTTAACTCTTCCATCGTTCTTGCAAGATTCGTAACCCTTGCTACAGGGACATGTTCGATCGCCCCTGTTGAAGCTTTAGCTACAGCAGCTGTCAAACCGACCGCACGTCGCTTCGGTATAATTACTCCGTGAATACCCGCTGCATCAGCCGTTCGGAGAATGGAACCTAAATTATGCGGGTCCTCAATTTCATCTAATATGAGAAAAAACGGATCCTCATTTTTTTCCGCTGCCTTATTGAATAAATCTTCAATCTCGGCATATTGGTAGGCTGCAACAGATGCAGCCACACCTTGATGATTTCCTGAAACAGTATGGTCAAGCTTTTGTTTTGGCACATATTGAACAATAACACCAGCCTGTTTCGCAAGCCCAATAACCTGTTGCATTTGTCCCTTATTAGAGCCTTCTGCAATCCATATTTTATTAATATCCCGCTCTGCTCTTAAAGCTTCTAATACTGGGTTTTTCCCGATGATCCATTCATTATCCATTCGTATTCACTCCTTCCTATTTCCCGTGAATTAAGGTAAAGCCATATTCCATTAATTCATTTAACCGCTCTTCATTTCCTGATAAATAGTGATAGCCTAGTAACGCTTCAAACGCTGTGCTGTAGCGATAGGTTTGAACATCCGTGTTTTTGGGGACAGTCGCTGATTTCGCATTTCTGCCCCGCTTAACAACAGCAACTTCCTCTTCTGTTAACAGATTCTCTTCCATCAAACTATGAACCATGATTGCCTGAGCCTTTGCTGACACATACTTTGTCGATTCGCGGTGAAGCTGATTCGGCCTAACTCCACCGCTTGCCAACAGATTAAACCGTATGAAGCTTTCAAAAACAGCATCGCCCATATAAGCAAGTGCCAATGAATTTAATTGTTTTACATCAATAGTATGGTTTACAAGCACAACATTACATCCTTTTCCAACGTGTTCCTTGCGGTGTATCCTCGAGAACAATGTTCATATCCTTTAGTTGATCTCTAATTTGGTCTGCTAGTGCAAAATCGCGATTTTTCCTTGCATCAATTCGTTTTTGAAGCAACTCTTCGATCTCTTCATCAAGCAACTCTTTTTCTTTTTGAAGGATGATGCCGAGTACTCCAGCCAAATTTTCAAACTGCTTCATAAAGGCATGAATCACTTCTGGTGAGGTCTGATTTTCTCTTAAATAAATATTAGCTTGTTTTGCTAAATCAAAAAGAACTGAAATTGCATTGGCTGTATTGATATCATCGTCCATTTCAACAATAAATTGTTCTTGGATTTCTTCAATAATCTTGAACCAATTTTCATTTGAATCCGTTAATCCGGTACTGCTCTCTTTACGATAGCTTAAATTTTCATAAGCTGTACGAATGCGTTCTAATCCGCTTTTAGCACTTTCCAACAACTCCTGGCTGAAGTTAATCGGATTTCGATAATGGACGGACAACATAAAGAAACGCAGCACTTGTGGGTCAATTTGTTTAATAATATCATGCACTAATACGAAATTCCCAAGTGACTTGGACATCTTCTCATTATCTATTTGAATATAGCCGTTATGAAGCCAGTAGTTTGCAAAGGTTTTACCTGTTAACGCTTCTGATTGAGCAATTTCATTTTCATGGTGAGGGAATGTTAAATCCTGGCCGCCCGCATGAATATCAATCGTCTCGCCTAGGTACTTTTTCGCCATCGCAGAACATTCAATATGCCAGCCCGGGCGTCCTTTCCCCCATGGGCTTTCCCAATAAATCTCGCCTTCTTTTGCTGCTTTCCATAAAGCAAAATCCAACGGGTCTTGCTTCTTTTCACCAACTTCAATTCGGGCACCAAGACGAAGATCATCAATCGGTTGATGTGACAGCTTTCCATAATCATTGAATTTTCTTGTTCTAAAATATACGTCGCCTTCTGACTCGTAAGCATAGCCCTTCTGGATTAATGTTTCAATAAATTCAATGATGATATCCATATTTTCCATTACACGTGGATGGACATCGGCCTTTTTTACACCTAAGGCTGTTACATCTTCATAAAAGGCTTGGATGAAACGGTCGGCGATTGTTGGAACATCTTCCCCAAGCTCTTTTGCAACCTTAATTAGCTTGTCATCAACATCTGTAAAATTTGAAACATATTTTACTTCAAAGCCTCTGTACTGTAGATAACGGCGAACTGTATCAAAAACAATGGCAGGCCGTGCGTTTCCAATATGGATATAATTGTATACAGTAGGGCCGCACACATACATTTTTACTTTTCCATCTTCAATCGGTTTAAATTCTTCCTTACTGCGGGTTAATGTATTATAAAATTTAATTGCCATCAAGCTTCACTTCCTGACTTTAGTTTATTTATTTCCTCTTTAAGCATATTCATTTGCGATTCCATCTCTGCTAATTTTTCAGCAACCGGGTCCGGCAACTCATTATGTTTTAAATCACGAGCCACCCTTACTCCATCTCTTATTACAATTTTCCCCGGAATACCTACTACCGTTGAATTCGGTGGGACGTCTTTTAGGACAACAGATCCTGCCCCAATTTTAGAATTTTCCTCAATTGTAATTGAACCCAAAACCTTTGCACCGGTGGCAACAAGAACATTATCTTTTAAGGTTGGATGCCTTTTCCCCTTTTCTTTTCCCGTACCGCCAAGTGTTACACCTTGATAAATTGTGACGTTATCGCCAATTTCACACGTTTCCCCGATTACAACCCCCATACCGTGGTCAATGAAAAAACGTCTGCCAATTTTGGCACCGGGGTGGATTTCAATTCCAGTAAAGAACCGGCTTATTTGCGAAATAATTCTCGCTAGGAAGAAGAATTTTCGTTTATATAATGGATGGGCAAGTCGGTGAGCCCAAATTGCATGTAGTCCGGAATAGGTTAATATTACCTCGACATAGCTTCTCGCTGCTGGATCTTGTTCAAAAATGACTTCGACATCTTCGCGAAACATTTTAAACACTTCAATTCCCCCCTATTAGAAAAGCGCAAGCGCCTTGCTCATCGCCGTACAAACTGGAGGGTCTTTGACTGAGATAAAGGAAACTTGAATTGCGTTAGCAATTCTTAGTTGACTTATCGTAGGGAGAAGACCTGAAGTTTGCTAGGCGATAGGCGCTGGAGCTAGACAATGATATGCAAAATTATATACTTTTAATATAAAAAAAGCGCCCCTATGCTAATGCACAGAGACGCTTACGCGCGGTTCCACTCTGTTTGGATAAAAGAACAAGCGCTATTACCCCAACTTCCCCCTTATAACGGCAGAGTCCCGCTTTTATCTACTAGAGTATCCGTTCAATAAAAGACTCAGAGGTGCATTTTCAAGATGGCGCGCCTAAACTACTTTCAGCCGATGGTAGTTCTCTCTAATAAGCAAAGTCCTATCTTTACTTTTCCTCATCAACGTTTTTCACAGTCTAGCTCCAGCGCCCAGCGACTAGTGGACTTCACCCACCTCCCACGATAAGTCAACATCTAATCGCTTCGCTCTTAGTGTTTCCTTTATCTCAGTCGATGTGCTCCAGTCCTAATCGTGCGCTAATCGGGCGCTTCCGCTTTGTATATCTATACTATATTAGCTTTTTCCCTAATTGCCAATCAATTTATTTTAACAATTGATTTACGAATTACAATAACGATTGTAAACGGGCAAGAATTTTATCTTTCCCTAACAAGCGAATCGCCTGTGGCAGGTCTGGTCCATGGACTTGTCCAGTTGTTGCAACACGAATTGGCATAAATAAATTTTTGCCTTTATGTCCAGTTTCCTTTTGCACAGCCTTCATAGCTGCCTTAATGTCTTCAGCCTCGAATGTTTCAAGCTGCTCAATTTGTTGTTTAAAGTTTCTCACGACTTCAGGAACGCTTTCTCCGCTTAATACCTCTTTTGCTTCGTCATCAAACTCAATATCTTCCTTGAAGAATAATTCAGTAAGTTCAACAATTTCAGCCCCATAGCTCATTTTTTCCTGATGAAGAACAATTAAATCACGAGCCCATGCCCTTTGTTCATCTGTAAGATTCTCAGGAAGACGTCCGGCTTTGATTAGATGCGGCAATGAAATTTGAACGAGTCTGTCCACATCTACTTGTTTAATATCTGTCTCTTATACACATCTCCGAGCAAA
>JAEWMK010000405.1 GCA_023457235.1 Bacillota bacterium | reverse complement strand
ATTCTAAAGATATTGTTAATAAAGTTAGAGAAGTCTTTGATTTTTAATGAAGGAAGGATGAATGGAGGATATGGTTTATAAATTTAAACTACCCGATAGTGGAGAGGGTATTGCCGAAAGTGAAATCATTTCTTGGCATGTTCAACCTGGTGACTATATTAAAGAAGATGATACATTATTAGAAATTCAAAGCGACAAGGCCGTTGTGGAATTACCTTCGCCAGTTAGTGGAATGGTAAAAAGGTTGCTTTTTGAAGAAGGTGATGTACCAAAAGTTGGTGACGATATTTTAGAAATTGAAGTCGCTGGAAGCCAAACTCAGGGGGAAGGAACGATTGTAACAGAACTAAAAGATACAGAACATGTAGAACCTGTGTCTGAAATTAAAACTATAGAAACAAATTCGAAGTTTCATAGCCCTTATTACGTAAATGGAGTTGACATAAGATTATTAGCAACACCATCAAATAGAAGATATGCAAGGGAAAATAATGTGGATCTAACAAAAGTAACGCCAACAGGAAAAAACGGAAGGATTTCTCGGGAGGATATAGATCTGTATATACGAACTAGAGGTAGAAGTGACTTAGATAAAGAAGTGGAATATTCCAACACTTCCGTTAAAGAAGTAGAAAACACAGTCATTAAAGAAGAAAAAGGAATGGTTACTTCGAACGTAATCTATAAAAAAATGACTACAACAAGACGTGCGATTGCAAAGGCAATGGTTAATAGTAAGCAACTTTCACCACATGTAACCGTATTTGATAAAGTTGAAGTTTCTTCATTAGTTGACCATCGAAATAAATTTAAGTTAATTGCAAAAGAACAGGAGATTAAGCTTACATATACAGCCTATTTTGTTAAAGCAATTGTTGCAGTGTTAAAGAGATACCCAGACTTTAATGCTTTTATAAAAGAAGATACCCAAGAGATTGGATACCGTCAATATTATAATGTTGGGGTAGCGACGGATACTATCAATGGATTAGTTGTACCTGTTATTAAAAATGCTGACAGGAAGAACCTATTTGAAATAGCGAAAGAAATTTCGGGAAATACAGAAAAGTCAGAGCGGGGGATGTTGAAAGCCTCCGATATGAGTGATGGTTCTATGACTATTACAAATGTTGGTGCTATTGCAACAGGAGGTGTTTGGTCAACTCCAATTATTAATCAGCCTGAAGTATGTATAGTTGGATTTGGACGAATTGATGAAGAATTTGTACCAGATGAATATAGACAACCGATCCTGAGGCCAGTTTTAAAAATATCACTTGCCTTTGATCATCGCATCATTGATGGTGGGACGGCAACGAAACTATTAAATGATTTGAAAAAATATTTAGGGAATCCAGATTTATTATTGGTAGAAGGGTGATGCAGCAATATGGTAGTTGGAAATTTTGAAACAGAAGTGGAAATCTTAAATATTATTAAATGCTAGAAGAACCGGGTTGGGTGTACCGGTTCTTCTCTTTTTGAAGAGTAAAATAATATTCCCATCATTTTGTACAAAAAAGACATAGGATAATCCTACATTTTATGTATAATTTTTCGAATTCTATAAGTTTATAATGATGATAATAAATAAAGTTTAGAAACTTAATACAAAGGATGAGGAGTGGAGAGAATGAAAGATAATGGTGTTACCATGATTAAAGGAAGAGCATCATTTATGAAATCACGATATAAATTATCTGTTAATCAACTATTAAATGGCGCTGCATCCACCCATCCAGATAAAGAAGTTATCGTTGATGGAAAAGTGAGAATGACATATAAAGAGTTGGAGAAAGAAGCGAATAATTTAGCTTCCGGATTAGCAATGCTTGGTATTGGAGAAGGTGACCGTGTTGCTGTAGGGTTGCCAAATTGGTATGAAACAGTTGTTATTTACTTTGCGTTGGCTAAAATCGGTGCTATTCTTGTACCTTTTAACTATCGTTTAAGAATGGCAGAAGCAGAATATATCCTTCGAAATTCAGGGACAAGAGCATTGTTTCTTTCAGAGGAATTTGATCATATAAACCAGTATGAACAATATATGAAAATAAAGCATCACTTGAATTCCTTGGAATATCTCCTTTCCGTTCGTTTCGAAAGAGAAAATACGATTAGTTATCAAAAACTTCTTGAAATGGGGAAGCAAGAAGAAATAAATGAAATAGAGATTGATAGTAACCATGATGTTTATACAATTCTTTATACGTCAGGAACAGCTGGAAAGCCAAAAGGGGCCATGCTCACACATAAAAATATCGTTCAAACTGCAGTAGTTGCAGTTGATTGGATGAAGTGCACGAGTGAGGATGTCTTTTTAATGTGCATGCCTTTATATCATGCGATGGGCATCAACTTTTTGTTCCGGGCAATTGTATCTAATGCTTCCTTTATTTTAATGGATAAATATAAACCTGAACTCGCTTTATCACTCATAGAATCTGAAAAAGTGACTATTCACCCGGGTGTCCCTACTATGTTTATCTTGGAGCTGAATCATCCATTGTTTTCATCTTATGATGTATCATCACTAAGAACAGGGGAGATGGGTGGCTCATCCTGTCCGATTGAAATCGTTCATCGAATTAGGACTGAGATGAATTGTAATATTTTGGTAGGATATGGGTTGACCGAAACGTCTCCGACTTTGACACTTACCAATTTTGAGGACGATGATACAATACGGTCGGAAACGGTTGGCAAGCCGCTTCCAGGAGAAGAAATTAAAATCGTTGATGATTTTGGAAAAGAAGTAGGTAAAGGTGAAGTTGGGGAATTAATTTGTCGTAGCTTTGGACTGATGAAAGGGTATTATGCTATACCTGAAAATACAGAAGGTTCGATTGACAATGAAGGCTGGTTTTATTCAGGAGACCTAGCCACTACAGATGAGGCAGGGTATATCCGCATCGTTGGTAGAAAAAATGAAGTGATCATAAGAGGTGGGTATAAAATTTATCCACAAGAAATCGAGGGAATTTTCCTCACTCATCCTAATGTTGCCGAAGTAGCTATGATTGGGATGCCGGATTCAGAACTAGGTGAAATCTCTTTTGCCTGTCTAAGGCTGCGACGGGGCTCAAAAACCTCTGAGGATGAACTTAAAGATTTTATGAAAAATAAGGTAGAAGACTATAAGGTTCCTGATAAGATTATTTTCATGGACCACTTTCCAAGGACGGCCACAGGAAAAATAAGAAAAATAGATTTGCAAAGTCACATTAAAAATGTAATACTTTAAATAATTATAAAATTCCGAATCTTAGTGCGATCATCTGTCAAACTAAGATTCTTTTGTTTATAGATTAGAAGGGAGAGGGATCCCGAATGCAAATAGACAAGCGTGAAAAATTAATGAAAAAGGTTGAAAACCATTTAAGAATGACCGCTCGAAAACTAGTTAAGTTTGATACCGAAGGGGAAACGCTACAATATTTAATTGATTCATTCCGCTCTGAATTTCAGTGTGATTTTGTAGGCATTATTATGAATGAGGAAGACCTGCTAGTTTCTAAAGCTAATAGCGGTGATTCGGTTCTTTTTATCAAGTCTTTACCAATAAATATAGGGGATTGTTCCAGCAAACTTTTATACACTCCGTTAACCTTCGAGGATATGGTCACGGAAAATGATCAATGTGCTTTTATTGAACTGCTAAAAAAAGAGGAAATGAATACATGGTTTACAGTTCCATTGATAGATGAAGGAGCCAGCTTTGGTTTGTGTATTATCGGTTTCAAAAACAATATCCGCTTAATTAAGGAAATGGATTCCTTATTTATTGAGTTCGGCAAAGATGTGGCGACAGCGATAAAATTAGCAAGTAAAAAGGAATCAGAAAAACGGAAAATTCTCGACGTTGAATGGATTAGCCGAAACCTTTCTCTTAATTCGTCACTTGAAAAAGTAGTAGAGAAGGTCGTCGATCGGGCTGGAAAAGGGACGAATTCGAAGTTTGCCTGCATTTATTTATATAATGAGCATGATAATAGCTTTAATTATCAGCCGCCCTCCTATGGAGAAATGAATACAACCGAAAGAATTAATATTAATAATTACGTTCTGAATGACTACTTTCCGTTTATAGAAAAGGTTGGAGGACAGGAGTTAACAGTTCCGTTGGTCGTTGATTTAAAAACGATTGGTGTTCTTCATGTTGAGCAAAAGGTGGGAGGGAAATTTTCCGGAGAGGATTTGGAGCTACTTGAACTGCTTGCAAGCCATGTAGCCTCCATGCTTGAAAATGCCAAGCTTTATAATGATGAAAAAAATCATAAAATCAGATTGCATTCTTTACTAGAGTATCAGCAAAAGCTAGTCTTGGAAACTGTAAAACCGAATAGTTTTGATGGAATAACCAAGATCGTCAGCCATTATTTTGGTAAAAACGTGATCTTGTTTGATCGTTTCATTAGACCGATTTCCTATCATTTACAAGGATCAAAAATGGACGACCTGTCCAATCTATTTGAAAGGGCAACCGTTGAAATCGTTGGCACTAGTAGAGGTGGTGGTTGGCTACAATTAGAAAATAATGAGGAATCGGAAATTATAGTTTGGCCAATTAATGATGGTATTGATTTATTAGGATATTTAGCAATTGAAAAAGACAAAGATGGCATTGATGAATTTGATCAAATCGGCATCGATCTCGTGTTAAATATTTACTCCTCACAATTTGTAAAGCAAAAACTAATATTAGATGCGAAAGAGCAGGTAAAGGATAGTTTTATCAATAAAATTTTAGTTAAAAGCATTAAGGAGCCTGATAGTGTAATCGAATATGCCAATTTGTTTAATTGGAATTTATTTGATCATCACCGTGTTGCAGTTTTATCATTAGTACTTGAAAAAGATGATGCAACCGACGAAAATATTCTCGAAAAAGAAGCCCGAAAATCAATCCTTTGGGAACGATTGAAAAAGCGAATTACGATGCACGACAATGATATCCAGGTAGCGAATAAGAAGGATGAATATATTCTTATTGTTCCGATTGCAAAAGAAATGAACAAGCCTAAAGTGTTTTGGTCAAGTTTTTATGAAAGGGTAAAAAAATGGGTAAAGGAAGATCATATTAATAATCATGTGTTTATGGGGATAGGTGGAATTACGAAACAGCTTGAGGATTATTATAGCAGCTACCAACAGGCACTGCAGACTTTAAACGTGGTAAACAATAGATTCAGAGATACCAGTTTTGCTTTGTTTGATGAATTAGGTGGATATGCGTTATTACATGAATTGAAAAATTCTTCCGTTACAAATCTGTTTACAAGTAAATATATCGATCCACTACTTAAATATTCAAAAGAAAAAAATGCCGATTTATTTCATACTTTAAGGGTATTTTTAAATAATCACGGCAATCTTTCCAAAACATCCAACGATCTATTCATCCATAGAAGCTCACTTCTTTACCGAATCGAGAGAATTGAAAGTCTATTAGAAATCGATTTAAATGATCCTGACCATCGTTTTAATATTATGCTGGCGTATCGATTATATGATTTATTCTATAGTGCCGAATCGTAAAAATATAGGAAACATCTAAGGTAAATTTCCTATACCTTGTACGTGTTTTAACAGAAGTTAATATTTTATAATCAATTTACAGAATATTATAAAATAATTTACAGGAGGGAGTAGAAAGCGTTTGTAAAAAAAGCGTAAATCTGTTTAGCAAAAAATCTGGGACGGAGTTCCCGACCCTCTGTCCCAATAAAGAAGGAGGAATTATGACAATGAAATATCGGCTTTCGTTACCTCAAGTATTAAAACAGGCTTATCTTCATAGTCCTAATAAAGAAGTTATTTTTGATGGATACAAACGTGTTAGCTATGAAGAGTTATATCAAAGTGTACAATTAATGGCGTCGGCATTAGCTTCAAAAGGTATTCAAAAAGGAGATAGGGTTCTTGTCTGTCTTCCAAACTGGCATGAGTTTGTGACGATTTACTTTGGTTTAGCCGAAATCGGTGCCATTCTCGTTCCATGTAATACAAGGTATATGAAAGAGGAGATGAAGTATATTCTCGAAAATTCAGGTGCCAAAGCAATTTTTCTGGCGGAAGAGTACGGGCATTTTGAATTCTTGAAGCCATTTTTAAATAGAGAAGAGAATTTCCAAGATATTTTTACTGTGCGTTTCAAAGATTCAGAATGTACTTCATACGAAGAGTTATTGGCATTGGGAGAGAATTCAGAACTACCACATGTTGAAATTGACTCCAATGAAGATGTTTTTTCCATTTTATATACTTCAGGAACAACGGGGCATCCCAAAGGGGCGATGCTTACACATAAAAATTTTGTTCATACCGCAACTGTTTCAGCAGAATGTATGAATTGTACTAGTAATGATGTTTTCTTAATCGCCGTTCCTGTTTTCCACTGCTTTGGTATGATCCCTGCAATCCTTACTGCGATTGTAGTGGGTGGAAAGATGGTTTTCATGGAAGAATTTAAAGCAGACAAGGCGTTGGCATTAATAGAACAAGAAAAAATTACTGTCCATCATGGTGTCCCAACGATGTTTATTTTAGAACTAAACCATCCTTCCTTTAAGCAATTTGACTTATCTTCTTTACGTACTGGTATCATCGCTGCTGCACCTTGTCCGGAAGAAATTGTCCGTAAAATTAGAACTGTTATGGGGTGTGACATCGTTGTCTCCTACGGAATGACGGAGTCCTCGACAACACTTACGATTACAGGTTTTGATGATGATGATTTTTTACGCTCTGAAACGGTAGGAAAAGCGGCACCTGGAGCGGAAGTGAAAATTGTTGATAATAACCGAGTAGAACTGCCACCTGGTGCAGTTGGTGAAATTGCTGCTAAATCATTTGGGATCATGAAAGGCTATTATAATAGTCCTGAAAAAACGGCTGAAGCCCTTGATCAAGATGGTTGGTATTACACAGGTGATTTAGGAACATTAGATGAAAATGGTTATCTCCGCATTATTGGTCGGAAAAAGGAATTGATTATTCGTGGTGGCTTTAATATTTATCCGCGTGAAGTTGAAGAAATCTTGTACAAACATGAAAGCGTTTTAGAAGTGGCGATTGTTGGTCTGCCTGATACAGTGTTAGGTGAAATTACCTGTGCTGCTATTCGCTTAAAACCAGGTAAAACTGAGGATCAACACTCAATGAAAGCTTATCTAGCTGATAAAGTAGCTGATTTTAAAATACCAGACCACTTTATTTTTGTTGAAAAACTACCGGTAACAGCCAGTGGGAAGATTAAGAAAATAGCATTAGAACAAGAGTTAAAAGAAACATTGAAACCATTACTTCGTTAAATCCTTCATTTTGAGGGATTTTTTTATGGGTTGGATTCCTTAAAAATAAGGAATAATCAATGTTACTTTCCTATAGTTTGTATATATAATTGCATAATTGTTTTTTATATAATTTCCTTAAAGATGAAATCTAAGGGGAGATTTAATAATGAATATTCAAACAATCGGTGTAGTTGGTGCAGGATCGATGGGAACTGGCATTGCTAATTTAGCTGCTATGAATGGATTTAATGTTATTTTGCGAGATATTGATGAAAAGTATCTGCAAAACGCATTAAATAGAATGGATAAATTTATGGAAAAAAGTGTTGCAAGAGGCAAGATGACAGAGGAGCAAAAACAACAAACACTAGACAGAATTAAGCCAACAACGAATCTAAATGATATGGTGGAAGCTGACGTTGTTATTGAAGCAGTTATTGAAGATCTAGAATTAAAGAAGGAAGTGTTCTCTCAGTTAGATGAAATTGTGAAGGAAAATGTTATTCTCGCGACGAATACATCATCTATGTCTATTACTGTGATTGCATCTGCGACTAAGCGTCCTGAACGTGTAGCAGGAATGCACTTTTTCAATCCGGCTCAGTTAATGAAATTAGTTGAAGTTGTACGCGGCTACGAAACAAGCGATGCAACGGTGGAAGAATTAAAGGCATTATCAAAGGTGTTAACAAAAGAACCAATTGAAGTGAAGAAGGACGTTCCAGGCTTCATCGTAAACCGAATTATGATTCCTCAGTTTATCGAAGCAATTAAACTATTAGAAGAAGGCGTTGCTACAGCTGAAGATATTGATAAAGCTGTAACACTAGGATTGAACTATCCAATGGGGCCATTCACATTACAAGATTACGCTGGAGTTGACATTGGTCTTCATGTAATGGAATATTTTACAAAGGAATTTAATGATAATCGTTTTGCACCCCCG
>JAEWMK010000404.1 GCA_023457235.1 Bacillota bacterium | reverse complement strand
GATTCGCTCCATATCGAAATGCCCGTAGCTTACCCCTGTGTAAAAAGCATCGCGCTGCAAATAATCCATGCGGTCGGCATCAATTTGACTTGAAATTAAGCTGACAACAAGCTTGTTTTCATATGTTTTGGCAATGACCTCCGCCACTTTTTTCGGAAAATCATCGCTAACTCTTTTTAAAACTGTATTAATCTCTGTGTCACCAGTAATAATCGCTCTTGTCCATTTTTCATGATCCAGTTGGAACACTTTTTCGAACGAATGTGAAAACGGCCCGTGACCAACATCATGCAATAGGCCGGCAGAAAGACATAACAGCCGTTCGGAATTATCCCAATGCTCGCGGCCTTGGAAAATATCAATGATTCTCCTTATAATTTCATAGACACCAAGAGAATGGTTGAAACGGCTATGCTCAGCACCATGGAACGTAAAAAACGTCGTGCCAAGCTGGCGCACTCTCCGCAGGCGTTGAAATTCGGCTGTCCCGATTAAATCCCATATTAATTTATCCCGAACATGCACATAGCGATGGACCGGGTCTTTAAATACCTTTTCTTCATGTAATTGCTCATTTACGTAGGCCATTTTGAAAGGTACTCCTTTCGCAAAAAGGATCATGATTTGTCTAGCTCCAGCGCCTATCGCCTAGCAAACTTCAGGTCTCCTCCCTACGATAAGTCAACTAAGAATTGCTAACCCATTTCAAGTTTCCTTTATCGCTGTCGTTGTCCCCTCCAGTTTGTACGGCGATGAGCAAGGCACCTACGCTTTTCCTGATCTCTTTTATACTTTTTCCATTATACATTCTATTGTTGCAGCAAAAAACCTCTTTTTTCAACAAAAAGAGGTTGAATTTTCCATATTATGATGGTAGAGATTTTTTAGCCCATTCTTATAGCTTATAATTATCTAGCACTTCAGTAAGTTGTTTATTTAACTCATTTAAATGATCAGCTGATTTTGCAACATTACTAATGGCATGATTTTGCTCATCAATAGAAGAACTAATCTCCTCCATCAACGCAGCTGTTTCTTCAGACACTCCTGATGCGCTTTGAATTTTATTGCCATTTTCCTTATTTTGATTCGTGATTTCTTCAATATCACGATTCAATACTCTTAATGCAGAAACTGTTTCACTAATTGAAGTGTATAGCTGAGTAAACTTATCTTCAGTCTGGATTACATCTTCATTTAATTTATTGGTTGTTGTCATCGTTTTTTCCGCAGTTTCAACTGTCTTCTCAGTTTCAGCAGCAATCATAGTGACAACATCCTGCACTTGGTGAGTAGCTTGTTTCGATTGCTCTGCTAGCTTTCTAATTTCATTAGCAACAACGGAAAACCCTTTCCCATGCTCCCCTGCACGCGCTGCTTCGATACTAGCATTTAGGGCGAGTAAATTAGTTTCCGCGGCAATGTTCTCAATCGTTTCCATAATGCGATAAATTTCTCGTGTTTTATCATACAAGCTTTTAACACCCGTACTAATTTGCTCAGAAGCGATTAATGTATCCTGATTTGATTTTCTTAAAGAAGCAACGATCTCTGAACCTTCTTGTGATAATTGTCTTGATTTGGCTGTTACTGCCTTAATAATCTCACTTTGCTCATTCATTGAATCAATAGATTTTGTCAAAACATCTACACTATTATTTATACTTTCTAGATCGCTTGCTTGTTCTTGCGTTCCATTGGCAATTTCTGATATAGCTGTTGTAATTTCATCACTACTTGCTAGTGTTTGCTCAGAAACTGCAGATAATTCAGTAGCAGAATCCAATAACTGCTCACTTGTATTTTTTATTTGCCCAATAAAACCACGCAATTGCTGTGACATCATGTTGTATGCCTTGGCTAGTTGTCCAATTTCATCCTTTGTTTCGGGTAATGTGATACCATGAATATTACCTTGAGCAATGTCCATTGATGCCTCAGTAACCTCTTTCAGGAATGCCAACTTCCTTCTAATAGCTAAATAGAAAATAATTAAGCTTATAAAAATAATAACGATAGTCCCAACTAAAATGATTAATTTTACAACTTCCAGTCCCTCATAAAACTCATCTTCATAAACAGTTAAGCCAATATACCAATCCCATGGTTCAAAATGCTCCATATAGGTAATTTTATTTCGAATTGGTCCTGTTTCTACATTCGTATCCTCAAAAGAAACATAACGTTCAGCGGCAGTCTTTGCTTTCGCCCCATTGACCATTTTCTCACGATTAGTTGTATCTTCTGGAATATCACCAACAGGATTACTAGGATGTACTTGAGAAGAAAATGAAGAATCATAGCCTAAAATATATCCTTCTCCCTTATACAAGAAATTTGATTTCTTAAAATCATGTGTCCCATTTGGAAGCATTGGTCCACTTAAAAGGATTCTCGCTTCCTGCTTCGCTTCTTCCAATGTTAGAATGCCACTCTCGACCTGATCATTCATGGCTTCTAAAACGGCAAAGGTGCTTCTTGTTATGTGGTACATTTCCTGTTTCCCAGCGTTAATCAACTGCTGCTTTGCAATATAATAACTTGTCGCACCAATGATTGACACCGCAAAGACAATAATAATGGCTAGCAAAGTTAGCATTTGTGTGGAAATACTATTCCAATTTAATTTTTTCTTAAACCCCTTCATAAATTCCCTCTCTCTTCATCTAAGTTGTCTTCTTTATTATCAAAATGTTTCAATATTTTGTCCACCGCTTTTTCATTATATTAGGATAAAACTTATGAATAAAATGAATTTCATGAATATTGTGTCGAATACTGTCGAAGGTTTCTAATTTTATAATTTCCTAAAAATAAAAAACCCCTTTTTTCAACAAAAAGAGATTTTTTCACTTCCAATAGGCTTCGTGCGCGCAGCACTACTTATTTTATTTTTTTCTGAAGTTTTTCAATTAATTCATCTTCTGTTGGTGCTGAAATCGGACGATTATTGAAAAAGGCAAATGATTTCTTCCGACCGGGGCCACAATAAGATTGGCAGCCAATGACAACTTCGGCGTCCGGATCAAGTTTTTTTAACTTCGGTAATAAAGTTTTTAAGTTAGTGCCTAGGCAATCATCACAAACTCTGAATTCATTTTTTGACATAAGGGGGTCCCACCTACCTTTCTGTTCATTTTCCAACTCAAGATTTCAACCGCTCATACTAATTATTTTATATTTCCCATTATGGGCAACTTTTTCGGATTCTATTGTGTAAGCCAATCGGCTTCTATCTATCATCAAACAAAAGTCATTTTACCACTTCCCACCGTTAGTATCAATGACAATAGGCTGACCTAGCGGAATTTTTAAATCTTTCAGCGTAATATTTTTCTCCTTTTCTCTACTATCCTCACAAAATATGTATAAATTTTTTCGAACTTGTCCATCCTGTAACTAACAGAAATTTTAATTTTACTTATTTTACTTTTACTAGAAAAATATTAAAGGAGTTGTAAGATGTGATGATTCAAAGACAGGATGCATGGTCTGCAGAGGATGATCTGTTATTAGCAGAGACCGTATTGCGTCATATTCGGGAGGGCAGCACCCAGTTAAACGCGTTCGAGGAGGTTGGCGATAAACTAAACCGGACATCGGCCGCATGTGGATTCCGCTGGAATGCCGTGGTGAGGCAAGACTATATGAAAGCTATTGATTTAGCTAAAAAACAGCGTAAACAAAGACAGCGTGCTTTAGGAGAAAAAACAAAGCCACTGTATACCCCGCCTGCTCCAACATTTTCTTTTGAAGCTTCAGAGGAAATCATGGTGGAAAAAGATACTAAAAATGAAGAAGAAGCAGTGGTTACCAATTCGATCACGCCTCAAAGAAGCTATGTACAGTCTTCAAAGGCACTCTCTATGGATGACATCATTTTATTTTTAAGCAATTTGAAAAATAGTGACCATCAATCTACGAACATACAGCAGAAGAATGATAGATTAAAAATGGAAAACAAAGAGCTTTCTGAAGAAATTGCTATTTTGAAAAAACAGCTTGAACAGACTGAACGTGAATTCCAAACGATCCAAGAGGATTATCAAGCACTTGTAAAAATTATGGATCGTGCTCGTAAAATGGTGTTATTTGAGGATGAGGAGAAACCGACAAATACATTTAAGATGGATAAGAACGGGAATCTGGAGCGAATTGCGAAATAGTGGGACAGAGGGTCGGGTTCTCCGGCCCAGTTTTATTAGAACAAGCGCAGCTAATACGGCTCGCTTGTTTTTTGTTTTTATCTACAAATGCTATAATGTCCTTTATAAATATTTGTACGAAAAGGGGAATTAACTATGCCGGACATCAATCCGCTTTTACAACAACCAGAGTGGCGGTATATCGATCATTCCAGTCTTGGATTGTATTTTAGTCCAATGCAGTCGTTCGCTTATGACGATACGTTTTGTGCTTCAGTCGGCAGTGGCGAGTCAGCCCCTGTCATTCGCACTTGGATTCATGCACCAACGATTGTTCTCGGAATTCAAGATGGCAGATTACCTTTCCTAGAACAAGGTGTAGCGTTTTTGGAGGAAAAAGGCTATCAATCTATTATTCGCAATTCCGGCGGATTAGCAGTGGTTCTCGATGAAGGCGTTTTAAATCTTTCGCTGATTTTACCTGAAGGAAAAGGAATTGATATAAATCGTGGCTATGAAGCAATGTGGAATTTAATTCAACTCATATTATCCGGGTTCGATGTACAGGTTGAAGCAAGGGAAATTGTCGGCAGTTATTGCCCGGGAAGTTTTGATTTAAGCATTGGCGGTAAGAAATTTGCTGGCATTTCGCAACGAAGACTGCGTGGCGGGGTTGCAGTGCAAATTTATATTTGTGTAACCGGCAGCGGAAGCTTGCGTGCTGAAATTGTACAGGAATTTTATCATCGTTCCTTGCAAGGCGAAAGCACAAAATTCATCTATCCTACGATCAGCCCTTCTACGATGGCATCATTATCTGAGTTGTTAGGTGAGAACATAGCAACTGAGGAAATGATTACAATGATGCTGAAGACATTGGGTGACGTGGGTGGGCGAATTACTACTACGCCTTTAAGTGATAAGGAACAGGAATTGTTTCAATATAATTATGAACGGATTATAAAACGGAATGAAAAATAAAAGCATGATGATCAACTGGGACTGGGCTTAGCGCCAGGGCTGTTGTTGATCACCATGTTCTGTTATATGAATAGCTACTATATGTTGTTAGTAAGGCTTTGTTTGAGGACAGAACCTGGGGCCGAGCCACCATCGCTGGCCGCAATGCCTTTGTTTGAGGATAATACTCGTGTCTGAACCAACATAGTTGTCCGCAATACGCTAGATTGAGGACAGATGCCTTGCCTAAACCATCAAAGCTGTCCGCAATACCCTCGTTTGAGGACAATACTCGTATCTGAACCAACATAATTGTCCGCAATACGCTGAATTGAGGACAGATGCCTTGCTGGATTCATCAAAGCTGGCCGCAATGTCTTTGTTTGGGGACAGCACTCGTGTCTGGACCAACATAGTTGTCCGCAATACGCTGGATTGAGGACAGATGCCTTGCTGGATTCACCAAAGCTGGCCACAATGCCTTTGTTTGGGGACAATACTCGTGTCTGAACCAACATAGTTGTCCGCAATACGCTGGATTGAAGACAGATGCCTTGCCTAAACCATCAAAGCTGGCCGCAATACCCTCGTTTGAGGACAATGTCCATGGCCTAACCGTTATTGATGTCCTTAAAGCAGTTGTCAAGTAAATTTAGTATACCAGTTGGTGCGCTAGCTGTACCTTTAGCGGCAGCTGTCCCCACCGGCAGTAGTGCTGGCAGTTTACTTTCAGCATCCCGCTTCACAACTCCAATAATAACACCGCCAATTACAGCGTCTGCGCAGCTGTTATTAATGCTAACTTATATACATCTTCCACATTGCAGCCGCGGGATAGATCGTTCACTGGCTGGTTTAAGCCTTGCAGGATTGGACCAATTGCCTCAAAGCCGCCTAGTCGTTGAGTGATTTTATAACCGATATTGCCGGCATCTAATGTTGGGAAAACGAATACTTTGGCGTCGCCTTGAATAACTGATCCTGGTGCCTTTTTCGCAGCAACTGATGGTACGATGGCAGCGTCAAATTGAAACTCTCCATCGATGACCAAATCTGGCTGTTTTTCTTTTGCAATTTTAATTGCCTCTGCTACTTTTTCTGTTTCAGGTGTAACTGCCGATCCTTTTGTAGAAAAACTTAGCATTGCAACCTTTGGTTCAACATCAAACAGCACTGCTGATTCAGCACTTACGATGGCGATTTCCGCTAAATCCTGGCTATCTGGATTTGGATTGATGGCACAGTCCGCGAAAATATATTTTTCATCTCCTCGCACCATGACAAACATCCCAGATGTCTTTCTAATGCCAGTTTTTGTTTTAATAATTTGCAACGCAGGGCGTACGGTATCAGCTGTTGAATGAGCCACGCCGCTGACTAAGCCATCTGCTTTTTTCAAATAAACAAGCATTGTGCCAAAATAGTTTTCATCCTTTAAGATTTCCCTAGCCTCTTCTTCTGTTGCTTTTCCTTTACGTCGCTCAATAAATTCACTTACAAGTACGTCGAACTCGTCGTAGGAATTCGGATCTAGAATTTCAACATTTCCTAAAGAAATATTCAGAGATGCCGCTTTTTGTTCTACCTCTTCTTTATTTCCGATTAATATCGGCTTTAAAACTTCCTCAGAGGCAAGTCTACCAACGGCTGTCAAAATTCGCTCATCCAAGCCCTCAGGGAAGACAATCGTTTTGTTTTTACCTTTAATCTTTTCTTTTACAATGGAAAATAAATCGCTCAAATTAATACCTCCAAAATGAAATCAGTTAAATATATTTCCCGTTAAAGCAATCTGTAAGCCTTCTCTGTGCCCAGTGGAAGATTCACTCTATCCTGCTTATTATTACCATATACTTTTCCAATATTCTTGGAAATAGGCTAATGAAAACGGAAACGCTTTCTATAAAAAGTTCCTCTTTTCAGAACGTTGGAAAATTTCCTATAACAAACGCAAAAAATTCTAACAAGATTACCCTTTGCCACCTTTTGTCAACTTTTTAAGCTAAAAACTTTCTTCTGGATAAAACTATTGTTATATTAGTTATTGACATGTACATATTGAAATATAGCTATTGATAAAGGAGTGTTACGAATGGCTGAACCAGCAAAAACGTTAGATGGTTGGTATTGTCTTCACGATTTCCGCACGGTAGATTGGACGTCTTGGAAAAGGCTCTCTAATGATGAAAGAAATGAAGTTATTGCGGAGTTTCAAGGTTTTCTTAGCGAATTAAAAAATACAGAAGAAGCAAAAAAAGGAAGTCACGCATTATACACAATTGTCGGCCAAAAAGCTGACTTTATGTTAATGATTCTTCGCCCAACAATGGAAGAGTTAAACGAACTTGAGACTACTTTTAATAAAACAAAATTTGCAGAGTATTTAATTCCGGCTCATTCTTATGTGTCTGTGGTTGAATTGAGCAACTACTTGCCATCCGATCAGGATCCATATCAAAGCCCTGAAGTTTTGGCACGTTTATACCCTATTCTTCCAAAGACTAACCATATTTGCTTCTATCCAATGGATAAGCGCCGTCAAGGCAATGACAACTGGTATATGCTTTCAATGGAAGATCGCAGCAGTATGATGCGTTCACACGGTATGATCGGTCGCCAGTATGCAGGTAAAGTAAAACAGATCATTACCGGTTCTGTTGGGTTTGATGATTGGGAATGGGGCGTTACGCTTTTTGCAGACGACGTTCTTCAATTCAAAAAGCTTGTGTATGAAATGAGATTTGATGAAGTAAGTGCAAAATATGGCGAATTCGGTTCATTCTTCGTTGGTAACATTTTAACAGAAGAAGCTGTTCCGAAATTCTTACAAGTTTAATTGTTAAAGCTCCCTAACCATTAGGGGGCTTTTTCCATTACATAGTTGGGACAGAGTTCCCGACCCCGTGGCTCGCTGACCCCAGCCCAAATCGGACCGCAGAATCGGGACACAGAACCCGACCCTGCGGTCCAACCCACAACCCAATCCCGCCACACTTTTTTATCATAAAAGCACCTACAGCCACATAGTATCTAAATGTAATGACCATAAAAAAGTAAATATACAAGTCACCATTTTCTGTTCTTGCAATATGTTAGTAGGGTAATCGCTATTGTGAGGTGAGATAATGGCTGTTGTGCCACATACAGAGGCAGATGTAAAACTTCTGGCAAGATTGATGCGGGCTGAAGCCGAAGGCGATGGAAGACTTGGTATGTTAATGGTGGGCAATGTTGGGGTTAATCGTGTAGTTGGAAATTGTCTTGATTTTAAATCAATCCGCAGCTTACGGGATATGGTTTTCCAAAAGCCAGGCGGCTATGAAGCGGTCGATAAGCCTTATTTTTATCAACGTGCTAGAGAAGTAGATATTGGTTTGGCACGCCAGGTAATTAGGGGCTGGAAATATCACCCGGCTTCTTACTCACTATGGTTTTTCAGACCTGAAGGGGATTGCCCGGCCACATGGTTTAATCAGAATAATGCAGGACGATTTAAAGCGCATTGTTTTTATGCCCCTGAACGAGAAAACTGTCCGCAAATATTTTTTTAAAGTGTCATTTGAATTTTACACTTAGCAGTTCCAATTTTACACATACACACTAGAAAATAAAGGCATTTTATACTTATCCTTAACTGGCTGTTCTTCCAAAAGGTATAAAATTGTCTATCATCAAAGGGAGGAATGTAAAATGGCAAGTAATTTCCCATCTCAAACGCCAGCATATGGCCAATTCCCACAATATGGTTTCGGGCAGCAACCTCAGATGCCACCTACATTTTCAGGAGGTCAAATGCCAGGTTTCCCAAGTTTTCAACAACCGCAAAAACAACAAATTGCAGGACAGATTCCCGGAATGCTACCGATTGAGGAATCGTACATTGAAAACATTTTACGATTGAACAAAGGTAAGATTGTAACTGTTTATACAACTTTTGAAAACAATACACAATGGAATGCAAAAATTTTCAAGGGTGCAATCGAAGCTGCCGGACGTGACCACCTTATTATCAGCGACCCACAAACAGGTCAGCGCTATTTAATTCCAATGATCTATTTAGATTATGTAACATTTGATGAAGAAATTGAGTACCAATATCCATTTAACGGAACGGGACCTAGTCTATCGTCTTTTCCTCCAAGATAAAAGTAAAAGTGGAAGCGCCCGTTCAAGCAAAAGGAGACTGCAAAACAGTCTCCTTTTTTCCTTTCAAACTCCCCTACTTCCCTTTCACAGCGGCAACTGCCAGTAGGATCCAACCTGCTAAAAACGATACGCCACCTAAAGGGGTAATCGCACCAAGC
>JAEWMK010000403.1 GCA_023457235.1 Bacillota bacterium | reverse complement strand
TCTCAAGGCTTATTTGCAGGAAAGCCAAAAGAAAATCAAGATATTTAAAAATCTTAGTCATTGGCCACGTACTAGGAATGTAAGGCACAGTTTTGAGTTCACTTAACTCCAGCAAACAAAGCTCGTGTAAATTTTTCTGACAATGACTAATACCTCCCTTGTGCTGTGGTGAGAAGTCTATGTTTTCTGGTTCTTTCACCATTTTTACTTTCGCTTTCCATCTAGTAAACTCTTGCTCTAATTCTTCTTCCTTTTGTCGGCTTTGCTCATTTAGGTATTTATACAATCGATATCCCATACGATACTGCATCGAATCTGGCGTCTTCCCATCTTTTTTGAAACGGATTTCTTTCATAATCCATCCACTATCAAACCATTTGATCGTGTTCGGATGATGATCATCCAGAATAACTTTCTTTTTTGGTGTTAACTTCAACTTCATTAATTCTTGATCAATAGACTTAGATTCAGGAATGTCGTCAACGAAACCGGCAGCAACGTTAATGATACCCGCCACTCGATATGTTCGTTCCGTCTGTTTTATGATTTTCACATCCACAATGGAAGCATGATCATCATTAATCGATTCCATTTCTAATCGCTCACCAGTTTTCAACATGAAAGTAGCAATGTAGTCTAATTCATCTTTTTCTAACATAATATCTTCCTTTTATTCGTTCTTACCTCTATATTAACAAATTAACAGATGATGAATAGGCTTAACGGGTGGAAAGTAAACCCAAATTTTTGGACCAGAGGGGCGGTGGGACAGAGGACCGGGAACTGCGGATCATTATTCCAATAAAAAACGCCCCATCAGATGACTTAAGCCGATGGGGCAAGTTTTATAACTATTTATGCGTGATAAGATATAACGATGTAATCCTTATTCAAAGCCTCTTCATTCCGTTTTGCATTTTTCAACAAACCACATACAGGTAATTCATAGGAATACGTTTCAACGGATTCGTTAATAACGCCTTTCGTTTTCAAAGTTTCAAATAATTGTTTCATTGCATCTTCAACTGAAATTTGGCTGTTTGAACTTTTATCTAAAAATCCTTCGATACACACTTCTTCAAAGTCATCAGAGATTTTTTCGGTTGATTCCAAAATTTCAATGTTCATTAAATTTTCCACTTCATCTTTATCTAATTTAATCATTGTAAAAATGTCCATTTTGATATCCCCTTTTAATATATTATGTTCTATCGTGACCAAAGTCGAGGTCGTCCATAACATTATTCATTCCAAAGATAACAATTAACCCTCTAAAAAGCAAGGACAAATCTATGAACATTCTTATAATAATACAAATGGGTCACAAGGTCGGGAACTGCGGACCATTACGTGGGTCACGGAGTCGGGAACTGTGTGGACCATTGTTTTTCCGCTCAAAATCACTTATTTTCGTTAAAATTGTTATGTTGCGTCAATAATGGAATATAGTGGTAAATAGAGCAAAAAAATGGAGGTTATGTGATTTGGGAGAATTTCTCGATTTTAAATATCAAGATTTTAAATACAAGCTATATGTCCCTGGTGAACATCATTCAGATCAAGAGTCTCCGTTGTTGGTGATGCTTCATGGATGTAGGCAGAATCCAGATGATTTTGCTGCTGGCACAAACATGAACGAACTTGCTGAAAAGGAAAAATTCCTTGTCCTCTATCCTGATATGAACCACCCGTTTAATCCTTTAGATCCATCCGGGTATAACCCACTTGGGTGCTGGAACTGGTTTTTGGATAAAAATCAACACCGTGGCGAAGGACATCCCAAGCTCATTTATGAGATGATTCATGAGGTCAAAAATAAATACAAGGTTGATTCCAATAAAGTATATGCAGCAGGTTTTTCGGCAGGCGGCTCCTTAGCCTGTATTCTTGGAGTTACCTATCCAGATGTCTTTAACAGTATCGGAATTTATGCGGGTCTTGCCTATGACGCTGCCAATGTATTTTATCTAACCGACCCGATGGCTAAGGAAGCTACATTTAGGATGGAAAAAGGCGTACTTGACCCATATGAATGTGGGAACAGTGCCTTTCAGGAGATGGGAGAATATAAGAAAAAAATGCGGGTCATTGTTTTCCATGGAAACTGTGATACAACGGTCAACCCGATTAACGGCCATCAAGTGATCACCCAATGGGCGCAAACCAATTTTCTTGTTGAAGACGGTGTTGGTCGCGCTGATGTCACCCCTACCCTAGTCAAATCAGATATCAAAAATGGAAAAAGCTATACCCAGCATGTATATAATGACGGGGACGGCGAACCATTATTAGAACTTTGGATGATTGGTGACATGGGGCATACTTGGTCTGGAGGAAGCCCGAACGGTTCTTACACGGACCCGATGGGCCCAAATGCAACAGAAATTATTTGGAATTTTTTAAGTAAATATCAACAGCAGCCGGAAGAAAAACAAGCCGAGACTTTGGCCAAAAAATTAAGCCCGGCACTAGTGAAATTACAACTCTACACACCAGGCAAGTCACCGGCCGATACACCTGTTCAACTGCCCGTCGATGTACCAGTACCACCTCCAGTCCATCCACCTTTCCACATACCAGCTGATACAGCAGCGGAATTACGAAAAGATTCATCAGGGCAACCACCCAAAATGAACTTTTTCAGCAAACTCCTTTTAACACTTATGAAAAAGAAGGAAAAAACTAAAAAACATGAGAGTAACAAAGGGATGGATCTTTAAGAGAACAATCGGAAGTTTTGAGCCACGGAGTCGGGTGAGCCACGGGGTCGGGAACTGTGGTCCAGTCCTGCGGGGTCGGTGAGAGCCAGAGGGTCGGGAACTGTGGACCATTTTTGCAGGTATGGTTATAATGAATGATGTTAACCACTTATCATCTAGAGAGAGTTGGAACATCGTGAATGAAGGATTAATAAAGAATAAAGGGTTTGTTACACTAATGTTGGCTCAAACGATTTCCAGTATTGGGGATTGGTTAAGTATAGTGGCCATCATTACGCTTGTAGGTTTAAAGTGGAATGCGTCACCGCTGGAAGTTTCTTTTATCTTTTTGTGCTTAGCTGCCCCAATGGCTTTGTTTGGCCCTATAGCTGGGTCACTGGCAGACAGATTGAATAGAAAAACATTAATGATAGTATCCGATTTGATTCGGGCAGGTCTTATCCTTATCTTAACGATTGCTGATACAATATTAGTCGTTTATGTATGCTTGTTTGCGGTTGGGATCTTTTCTTCTGTTTTTATTCCTGCGAAAAATGGTAAATTAAAAGAAATCGTTTCGGAAAATGAAATGAAAAGCGCTATGTCATTGTCAGCTATGATTGATTCAAGTACAAAAGTGTTGGGACCTTTTCTCAGCGGAATGTTAGTGTCTGCCCTTGGGAGTCAACTTGTTTTTTTAGTCGACTCGATAACATTCATTGCCTCAGCTTTGATACTCTTTTTCTTACCCCAAACTGTTTATTCTGTTGAAAATAAAGGTCAGGAAAATATTTCGAACACTTCATTTAGAACAGAGTTCACAATCGGTTTTGCTTTTATTAAAAGCAATCTATTCTTGTTATTAGGAATGGTTTTTTTAGGAATAAGTTTATTGCTTATACAGCTTGCAGACTCACAGCTGATTGTCTTAATACGGGAACTTACTTCAGCATCTCCTGATCTTTTTGGTTATTTAGTTACGGCATCAGGGGTTGGAATGTTTTTGTCAGGATTTATTTTAGCTAGGAAAACGGGATACAATAGCTTCACTTTAATGCTTATTGGAGCTTTGGGATTAGGAATTAGTTTCGGAACGATGGCGTTGTTTACGTTTTTTGACGCAGGCTTATCGATGATCTGGATGCCGTTTTTAGGGTTGCTAGCTGGATTTTCCGCTACCTTAGTCTTTGTCCCCTTTCATGCGGCCGTACAAATTGAAACTCCTGTTCATATGACTGGCCGGGTGTTCGGAGTTATTAATAGTGTTGCAACGACAGCGACCATTTTTGGTCCCTTACTTGGAGGGTGGCTTTCAACCCTAGTAGGAGTGCTTCCAGCATTTTTTATTTCATCATCTTTATTAGTGTTCATATCCTTGATTGGTTCGCTAATAAATAAAAAACGCAAAGAGGATGCGGCTTATTAAAGCGTCCTCTTTGCGTTTTAATTATTTTTTAATAATAAATAGATAAAATAGGGAGCACCGATTAATGCAGTGATGATCCCTGCTGCTACACCTTCTGGTTCAACCAGGTTACGGCCGATCGTATCGGCAAGCAACAATAACCACCCACCCATTATAATAGCGATTGGTATAAATAATTGATGGCGATGTCCCACCAACGCTTTTGCGATATGGGGAGCCATTAGTCCGATAAAGGCAATTCCGCCGGTAACTGATACCGCGGCTGCTGCTAAGGCAACTGCTGTTAATAGAAGGACAAGTCTCTCTTTTTCGATTGATACTCCCACGCCTATAGCAGTAGGCTCACTTAGAGTTAAAAGATTTAATCGATTGGCTTTATAGAGTGTAAATGGGATGAGAATCATAAGCCATGCTAGAAGAGCCCATATAAAAGGCCAATCTGTCCCCCAAATATTCCCCGCCAGCCATTTTGCAATAAAATCAACTTTTTGAGGTTCCGATGATGAAATTAGTACAACCATCATCCCGGACAATGCCATCGAAAAGCCAACCCCAATTAAAATCAATCTTACCGGCTGCAGACCGCTTTGTTTACTATATGAAAACAGATAGATTAATAATGCCGTTATCAGTGCTCCGATAAAAGCAACCACAGGCAAGAGGTAGATAAATGACCCAGGTTCGATTGGAAAGTATAAAAAGAAAACAGCAATCGCAACACCTGCACCAGAGTTTATTCCGATAACGCCAGGATCCGCTAAATCATTTCGTGTAATACCTTGAAGTATTGAACCTGATACAGCAAGAGCCATTCCAGCTAAGAGTGTAATCAATATGCGTGGCAGCCGAATTGAAAATAACACAAACTCCTCTTTGAACGTTCCTTGACCTAAAACGGTCGGAAAAATTCTATCGTAAGATATAGAAGAATATCCTATGCCTATACTTACAATGATTGTAATAACTATTAATGATATCAGTGCAAATAGAATGATTCGTTGCTTCTTAATAATACTAGGATGAATCATGAGAAAACCTTCCCTCCTTTACGGACAATGAATAAGAAAAAGGGAAGTCCGATGATGGCGACAATAGCCTGAACCGGTGTTTCGAATGGTGCATTTATATTCCGTCCAAGCGTATCTGCAACGAGCATAAAGATTGCGCCAAGTATGGCAGACATTGGCAAAATATGACGATAATCAGTTCCGACAAGGGCACGAACAATATGAGGAATCATCAATCCAATAAAGGCGAGATTGCCAACTAATGCAACAGATGCCCCAGCCAACATAATTACAATAATAAATAAAATATATTTCACTTGTGTTATTTTTTGCCCTAAACCGATGGCAAGCTCCTCATTTAAACTAAGAATGGTGAGTTGTCTTGATAAAAAGATTGATAGAGTAATCCCGATTATGATAAAAGGAATAATCACTTGGAGCTGAATCCATGTCGTTCCTATAATGCCGCCGGCACTCCACATCGAAACATCCTTCGATATTTTAAAATAGATCCCTACTCCTTCGGCAATTGCATGAAGGAAAGCAGAAACCGCAGCTCCTGCTAATACAATTCGAAGTGGCGAAAAACCACCCTTTTTAACTGCTCCTATACTAACAACCATGATCGTTCCGACAGCAGCCCCCGCAAAACAAGCAACCATAATTACAAAGTAATTTGCAGCGGGAAGGAAAGCAATCGTTATCGCTAATGCTGCATTCGCACCGGCAGTTAGTCCCAGGATGCTGGGGTCTGCAAGTGGATTTCTTGTAATCCCTTGCATAATGGCCCCGGCTACAGCAAGACCCGCACCAACAAAGATGGCTGCAATTTCACGTGGAAGTCGGATCTCACGAATCATAATAATCGTATCTGTTTTTACAGTAGACGTAAGAGCCAGCCAAACTTCTCTGATAGTTGTATCCGCTGCGCCAAACACCATGGATAGAAAAAATGCGCCTATCAATAAAAGTATAGATAGAATAAACTTAAAAATGAAAGGGAAGGAATTAGTTGTTTTTGTCATTAAAATCATCTCTTCTTTATATTAGGAAAATAATAAGAGGAATTCCATTAACATTAACAGAATTCCCTCTTTCTGGCCACGAAGGCAGGCTATCTGTCTCAAAAAGCGAGCCGGAGTTCCCGACCCTGTGTCCCACTCTTTCGTCCCACCACTACTCTCTACTTACCGAGAAACGACTCCTTAAAGAAGTCTAATTGATATTCAAGTAAGATTGGATCGTTGTAACGAAATTCCTTTGCATTTACCACAAAAGCTCGATTGTTTTTAACTGCAGGAATGTTTTTAAATGTTTCAGACTCCATGAAGGAAGTGTCGGTATCTTCGTCCTTACTAACAATGAGGTAATCGCCTGCATACTCAGGTAGTACTTCTATTGATAGTGAATAATATCCGTTCCCTTGTGCTGTTTCTTTTACCTTTTCAGGCATCTTTAACTTCATTTCTTGATAGAGGATTTCTGTACCGCGTCCAAAGTTGTCTCCAAAAACATATAGTTCTTTATTAAAGTTTTCGATGACAGAAACGGTTGCATCTTCACCAATTTTTGCTTTAATTTCTTCTCCAGTTTGTTGTGCTCGCTCTTTGAAGTCATCAATCCAAGCCTTTGCTTCCGCTTCTTTATTTAATAATTTTCCAATTTCTAGGTGCTGTGTTAAATAATCCAGTTTGCCATAGGTAAACGTTACAACAGGAGCAATTTGCTTCAGTTTATCTATATTCTTCGAAGTAGAAAGTCCGATAATTAAATCCGGCTCCAGCTCAATAATTTTTTCCAAACTTTCATCCGTTACTTCTTCAATCCCCTCTAACTCATAGCGTGGATTCGTTTTGGACCATGGATCAACGCCAACAATCGGAACGTCTAAAGCTTTTACATTCCCAGCATACATTCCTAATACAATCACACGCTTCGGATCAGCAGGCACCTCTACAGGTCCATTTTCCGATTGGTATGTAATAGTTGTTTCAGATTTTGCATTTTCTTCTGAAGGGTTCGTTGTGTTCTCTGTATCATTATTGCCACAAGCACTAAGCATAATTACTAGCAAGAGTAGAAATGGTAGTAGTCGGTTTTTCATGTTGCTCTTCTCCTTTTAATAGATCATAGGTTACACACATTGGTTTGTTTGTTCTAGGATCACAGCCGATGACCGCATCAATTTGAAACACTTTCTTCAACACCTCTCGGCTAATCACTTCTTCACAACTTCCTGCTTTAATAATGTTCCCATCCTTCATAGCAATTATATAATCAGCAAATCGTGCAGCTTGATTCAAATCATGGAGAACCATTACGATTGTTCTTCCTTGTTCCCTATTTAGTCTTTGTAAGAGCTCTAACACCTCTAATTGATGGGCAATATCCAGATAAGTAGTTGGTTCATCTAGAAAAATCATTTCAGTTTCTTGAGCAAGTGCCATTGCAATCCAAACACGCTGGCGTTGACCACCTGACAATGCGTCCGCTGGATTGTATTTATATTCTGATAATCTTGTTACTTCAAGAGCCCAATCAATAACCTCCATGTCTTTCTTAGTTAACTTGCCAAAACCCTTTTGATAAGGAAAACGCCCATAGGACACTACCTCTCCTACCGTTAACCCACTTGCTGTTTCCTGTGTTTGCGGTAGGATTGCCATCTTCTTGGCAAGTTCTTTCGTATTTTCCGTCGTAATGCTTTTCCCATCAAGAAGAATCGAACCGGATTGATGGGGAATAATCCGCGTCATCGCCTTTAAAAGCGTTGATTTCCCACAACCATTAGAGCCGATAATAGTAGTTATTTTTTTATCTGGAATTTCAATCCCCAAATTCTTGACAATAGTCCGTTCACCGTAACTAACATTTAAATCTTGCGTGTAAAGGCGAGTCATACAAATGCCTCCATTTTATAAATATGTAATTCACTGATAATCATTTTCAATTATAACCATTTTCCAATATAATATTAATGATAATCATTGTCAATAGATAATTTTGGACCACGGGGTCGGGAACTGTGGTCCATTAAAATGCTTGGATACCACTAATATTTTAGTAAATAATAAGACTGTTCAATTTAATTAGTAACAAAGGAGGATTTTAATGCAACAAGATCAACAAGCAAAAGAGAATTTGACCGCTATTATGAAACCAGGATTCGCCGGAACCGATGCACAAGAGGTAAAACAGGAAATTCAAAAAGATGTAAGCGAAGGACAAGGCGCAATAACTTCCAGAGAGGCAGGAGCCATGCGAGATTAAAAAAACCACTCACAGTGGTTTTTTTTGCGAAAATCCTCATTCCAAAAGTCCAAGTTCCAAATACAACCGTTCATTTCCATTTCCAGTTACAATTAAGTTATGATCTTGCTGAAATTTCTCAATTGCCTTTTTGGTTTTATTATCAAATACTCCGTCAATTTTTCCATTATAATAGCTAGCTAAGCTTAGCCTTTGTTGCACAAGGTAAACGAGGGTTCCCTTAGACCCAACAACTAGTACATCTATATGATTATCTAGCCCGTGAATAGGCCCATCTATAATCACAGGCGTGCCTACAGGAATCTGTACATACAAATCCTCAGCGTCTTTATTCTTCATGCGCACACAACCACTGCTTACATTTTTACCAATTAAGTTTGGCTTATTAGTACCATGAATACCATACATGCCCCAAGGTACGTCTAGGCCTAACCACCTTGATCCAAAGCCTCCACCCCAATCTTTCGATTTCTCAATAACTGTAAAATTACCGACTGGTGTTGGAGTATCATCCTTTCCAGACGCAATTGAATACCTTTTTATAGTTTTTTCCCCTTCTTTTATGGTTAATGTGTTTTCCCATAAATCAACTTTAATCATTAAATCTTTTTCAGCAAAAATAGTTTTTGGAGGATTAATGATATCAACTATAAGAACTAGAATTAAAAATAATTTATAAAGCTTCATTAATAACCAAAACCCTTACTTATCCATTTTTGTTTTTAAAAAAGAGCATCTATTTTAATATAATTCCTGAAAGAGGGATATATATTCCAAAAAGTCATCAAGATAAAAAAACAAAAAGGGCCACAGGGTCGGGAACACTAGCTTTGCATAACTGTAAAAATAATTAAAATAAGTAAAATTTTACCATTATACATTTGGTTTTTGGGGACAAAACAACAAACTTTAATAAACCGTTGTTTGTTCCCATTTTTTTACATATATTCTATATTTACTTTATCTTTCTTCTTTCGCGTTTCTTTTTTTCCAAATTGACTAGTGCA
>JAEWMK010000402.1 GCA_023457235.1 Bacillota bacterium | reverse complement strand
GATCAGGGGCATTAACAGGAATTGTTATCGGACCTTCCAAATACTCATGTAAATCACTCCCGCAAATTCCTGCCCAAGCAACCTTAACTTTTACTTCATTAGGTGTTATTTCCTTTTCTTCTCTTTCTTCCACTTTTATATCTTTTCTAGTGTACCAGACAGCAGCTCTCATCATCTTTCGCCTCCTTTTACATACTAGCAGTAGTTAAGTACCCTCCATCTACTGGTATAATGGCACCATTGATCCAAGAAGCCGCAGATGAGCACAAAAAGGCAATTACCCCGGCAACTTCATCGGGATGACCAAATCTTTTTAATGGGGTTCTCAAAATGATGTCCTCTCCAACAGGAGTTTCCTTTAGAGGTTGTAGAAGAGGAGTGTCAATCCAACCAGGTGCTACTGCATTTACGCGAATATTCTCATCTGAATATGCAACAGCCAAAGATTTTGTTATTTGATCAATCCCACCTTTACTTGCGCTATAAGCCGGGCCATCTTTAAAACCAAAGTAAGCAAACATAGAGGAAATATTTACTATACTGCCTCCCCCATTTTGGACCATTAACTTTTTCGCCAAACTACTAAAGTACATAGCTGCTGTTAAATTTATTGAAATCACTTTTTCAAAAATTCCTATATCATGCTCATCTTGTTGATTGATTCCGGCTCCGTTTACTAAAATATCAAGCTTATTAAGTTTTTTTAAAAAAGAATCAACACCCGATTTATCTGTTACATCCAATTCAATAGCTTCAATATTTTTAACATCATCTGGGATCATAAATTCTTTTTTATTTAAACCAATGGCAAAAACACTTGCTCCTAATCTCGCTAATTGAATTGCAGTTGCGGCTCCAATTCCAGATGTACCTCCTGTAACAACTGCAGTCTTTCCTGAAAAAATATTTTCATTAAAGATGTTATTGTTTACCATATGCTCTCCCTTCCTTTTATTAACAAGTAGCTTAAGCTGTTTGGACATTCCGTAATTTAAACGGTATTGGCAACTTTAACATTTCGAGAATAGTAGTCCCAGCCTATTACAGTAACTAATAAACATCCTAAAATTAGAGATTGATAGAAAGAATGGACATTTAGTAATGCAAGTGCATTATCAAGAATCCCTAAAATCAGTAGTCCCATGATGGTTTGTTTTACTCCTCCTTCACCGCCAGCTAAACTAGTCCCGCCAATAACTACACTAGATATAACTGATAATGCGGCTGCGCCTCCAACAAATGGTGATGCGGCATTCAACATGCCTGTTAGTAGAATACCCGCGATAGAAGCACAAGCACCTGATATTACGAAAACACTGACCTTATAAAATCTTACTGAGATACCTGTTAATAGCGCCACTTTTTGATCCCCACCAACTGCATAGACATTACGGCCATATTTCGTCTTGCGAAGAATGTATTCCGCTATTGCAAAAAATATAATGAATATCCAAACAACATTCGGTATATACAAAAAGGAACCATTACCTAACCAATTTAAGAAAGGATCCTGACTCATAATAGGCTTTCCATCTGACAATTTTAGAGTCAAACCATTATAAAAGAACATCGCACAAAGCGTAACAATAAAAGAGTTAAATCCAAGTAAGCTAACCAATAGCCCCATTACACATCCAATGATGGCACCTAAAAGAATTGTCAAGAAAATGGCTATAAATATATTCATATGTTGTGATATGGTCGCTAAAAATATGCCGGAAAATGCCATGACGGCGCCTATCGATAAATCAAATTCTCCGTTTAGAATGACAAAGGTCATTGCAAACGCCATAATTCCATATATACTTATTTCCATTAACAAGTTGAAGATGTTCCCCAAGGTCAGGAAGTATGGAGCAAAAAATGAGGCAAATAAAATTAGAACAATTAATATAAGCAGCACTTTTTGATTATACAATGCTTTCATATATGCCATTACTTTCCCCTCCTTAGCAAAAATCGAATGTTAGTCTTTGAATCTAACAACAGAGCTGCTATTATAATCGCGCCCTTTGCCATCATTTGGTCATATGTACTTAAGCCAATAAGTACGAATAGATTGTTAAGTACACCAATAATTAGAACACCAATCATTGTTCGCATTATATTTCCAGCACCGCCGGCTAAACTTGTTCCACCTATTGCAACTGCTGCAATAACATCTAGTTCATAACCCTGCCCAGCTGTTGCTGTGGCACCTAAAGTTTGCGAACTCCGAATTAAACCACCAACCGCAACTAAAATGGCTAGTATAATAAATGTAATCGTTTGGATACGATGAATTGGTATACCAGACAGCCTTGCTGATACTGGATTTGCACCAGTTAAGTAAACAGCCCTTCCAAACACCGAGTATTTTAAGATGATATGGAGTAAAAGCGCGAATAATAAAAACAGAATAACAGGAACTGGAATGGAAAATATTCTACCATTCCCAAACCATAGAAATAGTGCGTCTTGTTTCGGGACAAGAGTATAGCCCTTCGAATACAATAAAGCAATTGCAGAGAAGATTGTTCCCGTCCCAAATGTAATCATGATGGAAGCGCCAAAATCTCCTTTAATTACACGGAGAATAGTACCATTAAACAGACCTACAAGCACAGCAACTATGATAGTTGCAAAAATAGCGCCAATAGTACCCAAAGAAGACTGTAAGCCAACAACGAGAATCCCGCTTAAGGATAAAAAGCCTGCAATGGATAAATCGAAATATCTTGTAATGATGACAAATGTCATACCCAATGCACCTATACCTAACACAGATATTTGGGACAGAACATTCAGAATGTTTCCAGTGGTCCAAAATGAAGGCGCTAGTATGGATCCTAAAACTAATAAAATAACTAATGCAATAACCGGACCAATATCCGCAGGATTCAAGGTGTGCTTCATTTGACCGATAGTTGACTTTTTTGTTTCCGTAACAGTTGTCACACTATTCACCTCCAATTAAGTAAGGGCTAGATCTAATATTTTTTCTGAACTTGCCTCCTCACCGGCCAGTTCTCCTTTGATTTTTCCTTCATGCACGACTACAATACGATCGCTCAATGCCAGCAATTCTTCCCAATCAGATGATATAAGTAAAACTGCTTTTCCTTGTTTAACTAGTTCATTAATAACTAAATAAATTTCTCTTTTTGCTCCAACATCCACACCACGTGTAGGTTCATCCAATATAAGGATATCTGCATCAGAAAAGAGATATTTGGCCACCACAACCTTTTGTTGGTTTCCCCCACTTAGATTTAACGCAATCTGCTGGACGGACGGTGTTTTAATTCTTAATTGGTTGACTAAGGATTTCGATTCTTCATTTTCCTTTCTAAATTTCAAAAATCCTTTATTATTTATTTTTTTTAAGGCCGCCATTGTAAAATTTTGTTTAAGTGAGAAGGCTGTTATTAAACCTTGTTCTTTTCGATCCTCAGGAACAAGTGCAATACCAAGTTCTATCGCATGTTTTGGGTTTTTTATTCTTATTTTTTTCCCCTTATATAAAATTTCACCTTTATCCATCGGGTCAGCTCCAAAAATACAACGGGCTATCTCAGTCCTTCCAGAGCCGACAAGACCAGCTAGACCTAGGACTTCACCTTTTTTTATATCAAAATTTATATTTTCTAACTTCCCGTTAATACTTAAATTTTTAACGGACAATATGTTATCGCCAAATTCCGTTGACTCTCGGGATGGATACTCATCATTAAGTTCACGTCCAACGATACCGCGAATAATTTGCTCCCTATTTGTATCTTCAACATCTCTAGTTTCAATAATTTGTCCGTCCCGCATGATAGTTAATCGATCACAGATATGAAATATTTCTTCCAGACGATGTGAAATATAAATAACCGTTACCCCTTTTTCTGTTAAGGAATTAATCGTATTAAATAGTTGGGTTAATTCTGTACCACTTAATACAGCTGAAGGTTCATCCATAATAATAAGATCCGCTTCATAGGAAAGAGCTTTAGCAATCTCGACTAATTGCATTTGTGCTACACTAAGGTTTTTTATTTTAGTTGAAGGCTTTATATCCGTACCTATCTTTTGTAAAAAAACTTCCGCTTTATTATACATTTCCTTCCAGTTAATACTGTAGGGTTTACCTGCCAAGCGACCTAATAAAATATTTTCCGCCACTGATAATGATGGGACAAGACTTAGTTCTTGATGAATAATGACAATCCCATTTTCTTGTGCATCCAGAGGCGAAGTAAATTGTACTTTTTCACCTTTAAATATTACCTCTCCTGCATCTGGTGAAATTACTCCGGACAATACCTTCATTAACGTTGATTTCCCAGCACCATTAGCTCCTAAGAGTCCATGAACTTCGCCTTTTTTTACTGTTAAACTCATGTCATTTAATGCTTTTACTCCGGGAAATGACTTACTTATATTTTTCATTTCTAATATATTCATTAATTTCACCACCCACAGATAATAAATAAATTTTATAAAGCAGTATAGAAAAGTGATTGCCCTTCTCTATACTGCTAATGTTTATAATTAATTATTTATTGAGATTAGTAATTTTTAGATTGATAGTTATCTAATTTATCTACTGTTATTAATTGTTGTTCCCCGAGTTTTTCTTTAGGAACCTCTTTTCCCATAACAGCATCAACAATTACACGTGCACCCTCCTGAGCTTCCCACCATAAATCTTCCTGAACACTTCCATAAAGGGAACCGTCTTTCATCAATTCAGTGCCTTCAATTGTTGCACCAAATCCTACTATTTTCACTTGACCTTCCTTCCCGGCTTGTTTTAATGCCTGGATTACACCCGGAACCATACTATCATGTTGAACAAATACCCCATTCAAATCAGGATATTTTGTTAAATAGTTTTGCATGATGTCTAATGCTTTTTGTCGATCCCATGGTGAGGACTGAACTTCTAATAGATTTATATTTGACCCTTCAATGCCTTCCTTAAATCCTGCCGTACGCTCTTGAACCATAATACTTGGTGCTCCCTCAATAATAGCTACATTTCCACCATTTCCACCTAAGGCGTCCTTCATTAATTGTGCAGAAAGCTTCCCAGAGTTTAAATTATCTACACCTATATGAGAAGTTACATATGCCTCACCATCAGGGGCTACTGGCAATGTAGTAGTAACCACTGGAATCCCTGCCTCATGTAATTCCTTAATTGCAGGAACAATTGCTTGCGGGTCAATTAAATCAACTAATACTGCATCCACCTTTT
>JAEWMK010000401.1 GCA_023457235.1 Bacillota bacterium | reverse complement strand
CGATTTAACTATTGACATAATCTCATCCCAAATCCGGAGTCAGGATAT
Organism: Bacillota bacterium; assembly: GCA_023457235.1. Taxonomy (GTDB): domain Bacteria; phylum Bacillota; class Bacilli; order Bacillales; family Bacillaceae_J; genus Schinkia. The sequence continues at coordinate 4,436 of JAEWMK010000401.1, read as the reverse complement.
AAATAGGCAAATCATATCGTCCCATACAGGCAGTATGGCAGGACTTATGGCGATTCGTAAAGGGGAAGCCCATATTGCTGGCATTCATTTATTAGATCCGGACTCAGGAGAGTATAACTTACCTTTTATTAAAAAATATATTAACGATCAAAAACTAGTATTATTAAGATTTTTGAAAAGAGAACAAGGCTGGATCGTTCCTAAAGGGAATCCGGATCATGTTCATTCGGTAAATGATTTAATAGAAAAGAATTTAAATTTTGTTAATCGACAAAAAGGTGCCGGTACGAGAATTTTATTTGATCATTTATTGAAAAAAGCCAATCTCTCCTCCGGAAGTATAAAAGGCTATCAAAGGGAGATGTTCTCCCATTTAAGCGTAGCGGCTGAGGTAAAACAACAGGAAAAAAGCGTCGGGCTGGGTATATATTCAGCTGCTAAAGCAATGGATTTAGATTTTATTCCGATTGCAGATGAAAGTTACGACCTATTAATGACAGCGGTCTTCTACGAAAGCGAAGGCGGGAAATTGCTAGAAACCATACTGCGATCCAATGAGTTTAAAAGCACTGTAGAACAACTGGGTGGCTACAAAGTGATTCAGGATTTCCAATCATACTACATTTAATTTTGTTAGTTACAATTCTGCAACAATTTAATAGTTTGAGTTGTGAAATAACTTTGAACACGTACAGATTTTATAGCCAAAACATTGAGATAGTGTTTATAATATAGTTATATTGATGTAGGAGGAAATCAAAATGTTAACGAATATCGGAATTCCAGGCTTAATTCTTATTCTACTTCTAGCGTTGATTATTTTCGGACCGAAGAAACTACCAGAAATAGGAAAAGCCACGGGTCAAACGATTCGGGAATTCAAAAAGTCAACGAAAGAATTAACTAGCGATGTTGTTGAAGAATTTGATGAAGTGAAAAAAGAAGTAAAAGACCTTAAAAACTAATATAGCTACCAAGCAACTTTAGGAGTGAACATTTATGCTATCAAATATTGGTGTACCAGGTTTAATATTAATTCTTGTAATCGCACTTGTAGTTTTCGGACCTTCAAAATTACCGGAAATCGGAAAAGCAGTCGGCAGTTCTTTAAAAGAGTTTAAAAAGGCTACTAAAGAGCTGACAAAAGAAGATGATGAACCTAAGAAAATTGAAGAACAAAAGAAAGATACTTTGTAATATAGAAAAGTAGAGGGAAGGTGTAGGATCAATCATCTTACATCTTCTTCTACTTATACAGCATAGAAAATAAGCAAAAGCTCTCATTGGTTGGGGGGAACTAAATTGGAACAAGATCAAAGTATGAATCTGGTTGGTCATCTTGATGAACTGCGAAATCGTATCATTATTACAGGTGTAGCCTTTATTGTTTTTTTTATCGCAGCCTTTATCTATGTCCAAGATATTTATGACTTTTTTGTAAGGGGATTGGACTTTAAGCTTACGGTGTTAAGTCCAACAGAAATTGTATGGGTTTATTTTCAGCTTGCCGGTATTGCTGCGATTGCTTTAACAATTCCTGTGCTGGCCTGGCAGCTTTGGTTATTTATTAAACCAGCGTTAAAGCCTTTAGAACAAAAGGTGACACTCTCATATATACCTGCACTTTTTATATTATTTCTTGTAGGTCTATCTTTTGGTTATTTCTTTATTTTTCCGATTGTTTTTGATTTTTTGCTAGGGTTAGCCGGTGACAATATGCAAAATATGTTCACAATCGAGAAATACTTTGGCTTTTTATTAAGAATCACATTGCCATTTGCCATTCTCTTTGAACTGCCGGTTGTCGTTATGTTTTTAACGAGCCTTGGCATTATTGATCCAGTTAAACTTTCTAAAATTAGAAAATACGCCTATTTTGTATTAGCGATTGTTTCTGCCGTCGTTACACCACCAGACTTCATATCACAAACGTTAGTTATGATTCCATTATGTGTTTTATATGAAATAAGTATTCAATTATCAAAAATTGTATACCGCAAAAAGCTCAAAAAGGAAAGAGCTGCAGCAGAAGAATTTGGATTGCTGGATCCAGAAGAACACGCCTGATCATTGGTCAGGCGTGTTTATCATTATCCCCGCTACTTGCTGTAAGCGGTCGTTAAATTGTTCACGAATAGGTCCCTCTAAACCGATATCGTCCATTGCCTCTCTCATGCATGCTAACCAGGCTGTTGCCCTTGTTGGTGTGATTTCAAAGGGCATATGTCTCGCTCTCATGGCAGGGGGGCCGAATTCATCACTATACAGAGTAGGGCCGCCAGTAAATTGTGTTAAAAACATTTTCTGTTTTCTTTTAATTTCTTCCATGTCGCCTTCAAATAAAGGACTTAGAATTGGATTTGCATAAACCTTAGGGTAAAAGGAATTCACAAGCTTTTGGATTGTTTCTTCCCCGCCAAGCATTTCATATGGAGTTTCAAAATTCATTCTATCACCTATTTTTCATATATTTTATACTATAATATATCAAAAGAAAGATATGGTAAAAGTGATTTATATCACACTTCTAATTATGGCATAGAAATTGGATTCTTGGTAAAATAATAGAAACTTATGGAAGCTGTATATAGAAAGGACGTTATTTTTTGAAAAAATCATTTTACCAATTTGTACTAAAGTTTCGAACAACTAAAAAAGGCGATATACTGGGTCAATTCGCAGAAGAGGTATATAAAGACCATAGTTTTCCTAAATATTCTTCAGATTATCACGAAATCAGCAGTTATTTGGAATTAAATGATACTTCTTTGCATTCTGTTAGTATCTTTGACAGAGTGTGGGAAATGTACGAACAGGAAGTTATTGGATTATAGATAAAGTGTTGTTCTCAATTTATTTTCCCAAATTTTCTAAGCAATATAATTTCCGTAACCCGGAAAGTATAAAAAAAGAAAGGGAAAAAACTTTTGGGAGGAACAAACACGTGAAAATAAAATCATTAAAAATACTCATAATGGGTGTATCATTATCAATAATGGGTGCCTGTGGTGTTAACAATGCTAACGAAGAACAGGATATTTTAGACCCAAATGCAGCTACAATTTCCAGTATGAATACGTCTTTAAATAGCAATCAATATCCGCATACAGCACCGATCTTAATTGATGGTGCGAAATACGAATATAGAATTACAGATGGGCGTCAAAATGGGATGTATTCAAGTTATCCAAATTCAACATACAGATATCAGGAACAGCATAACTGGCAACAATTCCAAAAGGCGCCACAAGCTCAACAGCAGCAAATACAACAGGTTCCGCAACAGCAAGTACAACAAGAGCCTCAGCAACAAAAAGCACAGCAGGTTCCAAAACAGCAAGTACAACAAGAGCCTCAACAACAAAAAGCACAGCAGGTTCCAAAACAACAAACACAAAAAGCTCAGAAACAAGCAGCTCCAACAGCAAGTATAAGTGCAGCAGAATCAAAGGTAATACAATTAACAAATGCAGAGCGAAGAAAAAACGGATTACCTGATCTACAGGCTGATACACCTTTAAGTAAGGTGGCCCGTGAAAAGGCAAATGATATGCAATCCAAGCATTATTTCTCACATACGAGTCCAACCTATGGATCACCATTTGATATGATGAGAGATTTTGGCATTAGTTATCGTTCTGCGGGCGAAAATATTGCTCAAGGTCAAACAACACCGGAAGAGGTTGTTCAGGCATGGATGAACAGTGCGGGTCACCGTAAAAACATTTTAAGTGCCGATTTTACCCATATTGGAGTTGGCTATACACAGCAGGGGAATTATTGGTCACAAATGTTTATAAAAAAATAATCACTAAATAAAAAATAGGCTGTCTTAAATCTACCACTTTGGATAAATTTAGGACAGCCAATTCCTTTTAAAAATAAAGCCTTTTAATTTTTTCAATGACATAATCGGTATGATTAGATACTTGCGGAATTGAATATCCGACATAAAGCGGTGATGTTGGAAATCGAGGAATGACCTTAACAGCGATTTTTCCCGCATACTCGTAAAAAAACAAATTATAGCTATTACAATTTCGATTAAAATGATTCAAAATATAATGAGTGGCAATCTGGATATCCTCTGCAAAAGTTTTTAAGCCTGACTCATCTTCCATGATCACATTAAATTCGTAAAAACCCATTCTAGGGTATTTTGATATGTTAAATTCCACCCCGTCTTGAATCTCAATCGGCACCCCAATAAAATGATCATCATGCAATGAATCCAAATAGTTAATTTGATCGAGTCCAACAATTTGCATATGAGGGTGACGCAGTGAACCACCGGACAATGGCCCATGATTTTTGAAAAAAAGCACAGATTTATACTTCTTAGTCTTAATCATCTCTTGCCAATGGTTGATTCCAAAAGAAATGACATTATAAAGGTGTTCCTTGCTATACTCGGATAATTCGGATTGGCATTCATC
>JAEWMK010000400.1 GCA_023457235.1 Bacillota bacterium | reverse complement strand
GGTAAAGGACGTAACAATACGATTCGGGGGGGTGCTTGCCCTTGATCACGTTAGTTATGTTGTAAACAAAGGGGAAATCTTTTCGTTAATAGGACCTAACGGAGCCGGGAAAACAAGTATGTTGAATTGTATCAGCGGATTATACCATCCGACGGAAGGATCAATATCTTTTAATGGGGAGAAAATAAATCATTTAAAGCCTCATAAAAGAGCAAGCCTTGGTATTGCGAGGGCATTTCAAAACATTGAACTATTCCCTCATTTATCAGTATTAGATAATCTAATGCTCGGAAGACATGTCAGAATGAAATCAGGACTTTTGGCAAGCGGGTTTTATTGGGGGAAGGCACAGCGTGAGGAAATAAAGCATCGCCGAAAAGTAGAGGATGTCATCGATTTCCTAGAGATAGAAGATATTCGAAATATACCGGTAGGAACACTTTCCTATGGCTTGCAAAAACGGGTTGAAATGGGCCGAGCCCTTGCCTTGGAACCGGAGTTATTGTTATTAGATGAACCGATGGCCGGTATGAATACGGAAGAAAAAGAAGATATGGCTCGCTATATCATAGACATACATGAAGAGATGAAAACTACGATCATCTTAATAGAGCACGATATGGGTGTCGTAATGGATTTATCAGATCATATTGCAGTACTTGATTTTGGAAAATTAATTGCCTATGGAACTCCAACCGAGGTCCAGAATAATCCGAAAGTGATAGAAGCCTATCTCGGTGAAGAACAAGTCGGTTAAGAATTTTAAATTAGTTTTAAAGTGAGGAGGGAAGGTTGAATGGCAAATCTGACATTTCCTCAGGCTCTACTAGAAAGAGCAAGGAAAGAAGGGTCAAAAATTGCTTTACGTGAAAAAGATTTTGGTATTTGGAATGAGTATACGTACTTGAATTACCTTGAGCAAGTAAAGCAATTTGCACTTGGTCTTCGAGAATTAGGGTTTAGAAGAGGAGATAAGTTAGCTATTATCGGCGACAATCGACCGGAGTGGGTCATAAGCGAAATAGCGTCACAAAGCCTAGGCGGGGTCTCGGTTGGAATCTATCAAGAGTCGCTTCCGAATGAAATCAGCTATATTATCGATAATTCTGATGCCTGTATTGTTGTTGTGGAAGACCAAGAGCAGGTTGATAAGTTATTAGAAATCAAACAAGAAATTCCAAAGGTAAAATGGATAATTTATTATGATAATCGTGGAATGAGATCTTACAACGATCCAAATCTATTATTTTTTAAGGATGTTCAATCTATTGGTAAAAAGGTTGATGGAATCGATCAAAAACTATTTGAGATTGAGCTTGAAAAAGGAAGATATGAGGATATCGCAATATTATCCTATACGTCTGGTACAACAGGAAATCCAAAAGGAACGATGCTAACCTATCAAAATTTATTTGATATGGCAAAAAATCTTTCAAGCATTGATCCATTGGAGGGAAATGATCAATATCTTTCATTTCTTCCGCTGGCATGGATCGGGGAACAAATGATGTCAATCGCCCTTGGACTTTATAACGGTCTAACTATAAACTTTCCAGAAGAACCTTCAACTGTCTTACAAAATATTAGAGAAATCGGTCCTCATGTTATGTTTTCACCTCCAAGAATTTATGAAGATATGCTTTCAAGATTTCAAGTGAAAATTCAAGATGCAAGCTGGCTCAAACGCAAATTATACGAATGGTGCAAGCCTATTGGTGAAAAGAAAGCTGATGCCCATTTAAACAACGAAACTATAAGCACCGGAACGAAAATAATGTATAGACTCGCAGATTATTTAATGTTTAGTGCAATCCGGGATCATTTAGGATTATTAAGAATAAAGCGTGCCTATACAGGTGGGGCTCCGCTTGGTCCGGACGTATTCCGTTTTTTCCATAGTATCGGTGTGAATGTAAAGAGTATTTATGGACAAACTGAAGTTTCTGGTATCTCAATTGTCCATCGTGATGGTGATATAAAAATAGATAGCGTTGGTGTTCCATTACCTGGTACAGAGGTAAAGATTTCTGAAGAAGGAGAAATTCTAATTAAAAGTACTAGTGTTTGTAAAGGCTACTATAAAAATGAACAATCAACAAAGGAAACGATTGAAAACGGTTGGCTTCGTACGGGAGATGCCGGCAGTCTCGATGAAAGCGGTCATCTCTATATTATTGACCGGGTAAAAGATGTAATCCGCTTAGAAACAGGGGAAATGTTCTCACCACAATTTATCGAGAATAAATTAAAGTTCAGTCAATATATTAAAGAGGTTGTTGCGATCGGACGAGGAAGACCATATGTCGTAGCGATGATCAATATTGATATGGAAAATGTCGGCCGCTGGGCAGAGAAAAACCAGATTACGTATACAACCTTCACAGATATATCATCAAAGCCTGAGGTTCTTAACCTTATCCAAGAACAAGTGAATGAAGTAAACAAAACCTTGCCTGAAAAAGCGCGAGTCAAGAAATTTGTTCTACTTTACAAGGAATTAGATGCAGATGATGAGGAATTGACACGGACGAAGAAGGTACGCCGCCAATTTGTTGCTAAAAAATATGAGGACCTCATCGAAGGATTATATTCAGAGAATGACCAAATTGATGTTGAAGGATTAATCAAATATCGGGATGGAAAACAACAAACCATTCGCACAACTTTACAGGTCATCTCATTAACGGAAGAAGAGGTGGTTCTTACATGACGTTCTTTCTGCAAATGCTTGTGACGGGAATTGTTATTGGAAGTGTGTATGCATTGGTTGCACTAGGTTTTGTCTTAATCTATAAATCTAGTGACGCAATCAATTTTGCCCAAGGGGAGTTTTTGCTTGTTGGTACATATGTGTGTTTGACACTCGTATCAAGCTATCATATCCCATTTATAGCAGCACTGATCATTACCCTTCTATTTAGTGCAGTACTAGGGTTGGTCATCGAGAGGATTGTCCTCCGGCCTTTTATAGGGGAGCCGGTTATTTCTTTAATCATGGCCACCATTGGTTTATCAAGCGTATTGTTAGGGATTGTTCATATCATCTGGGGTCATGAAACGAAAGTATTCCCTACCATCTTTTCCGAAACACCTGTTCACCTTGGAAGTGTTGTTGTAGCACCTGTTTATTTATGGTCGCTTGCGATTGTTATTGTCATGCTATTACTTTTCACCCTGTTTTTTAAATATTCTAAGATGGGGATTGCGATGCGGGCAACGGCAGATGATCAACAAGCAGCAATGTCAATGGGGATCAGCGTTAAGGTTATCTTTGCCTGTGCTTGGGCGATAGCCGCCGTTGTATCAGCAGTTGGTGGGGTTTTAATCGGAAATATTAATGGGGTAAACTCTTCCCTCGCTTTTATTGGCTTAAAAGTTCTTCCAGTCGCAATTCTTGGTGGGCTTGATAGTATACCTGGAGCCATTATCGGTGGGGTTATCATTGGCGTAGTTGAAAGTATGACAGGTGGTTATCTTGACCCTCTTGTAGGTGGGGGCTTAAAAGAAGTCATGCCATTTATCATCCTTGTATTCATTTTAATGTTTAAGCCATATGGATTATTTGGCAAAAAAGAAATAGAGAGGGTGTAAGAATTGAGAAACCCATTTGTCATGGACTGTGGTGAATACCATGTGAACTATAAGCAAGATATGGCGATTTTGAAAATACCGCGAGTGCGGATACGGACTTTGGCCATTGTTATTTTGTTCGCGATTTTTCCGTTATTTGCTTCCGACTATATTGTTGGCCTGGCGACATTATGTGGGATAGCGGCAATCGGTGCGATTGGACTTAATATTTTAACGGGCTTTACAGGTCAGATTTCGATAGGTGTCGGTGCTTTTCTCGGAGTTGGCGGTTATACATCTGCGATTTTAACAACGAAGATTGGTTTAAGCTTTTGGGTCGCGATGCCGGTTGCTGGAGTGATTACCGCATTGATAGGAGCCTTATTTGGAATCCCATCACTTCGTTTAAAAGGGCTTTATCTGGCGATTGCAACGCTTGCGGCACAGGTCATTATCTTGTTTGTTATTTCAAGATGGGATTCCCTGACCGGAGGTACAGCGGGACTTGTCTTAAACCGGCCAGAAATTGGCAGTTTCTCATTTTATAGTGAAACGAGCTACTATTATTTAATGTTTGTAATCTTAGTTGCTACTGTTCTATTTTCACTCAATTTGTTTAGGTCGAGGGTTGGACGCGCCTTTATAGCCGTACGTGACCGTGATGTGGCAGCGGAGGTCATTGGCATTGATTTATTCAAATATAAAGTGCTGGCGTTTTTTGTTAGCTCCTTTTTCGTAGG